>JAYUTS010000367.1:0-2145 GCA_043754995.1 Chitinophagaceae bacterium | reverse complement strand
TTTGATCATAAGAACTTAAACCTTGATACGGAAGAGTTCAAAGAATTAAATCCAACTGCAGAGCATATTGCCATTGTAATTCATGATCTGTTGCGGCCACATATTGATGCAGATAAAGAGTTGCAGATACGTTTATATGAAACACCAAGAAATTTTGTAGAATACCCGGCCTCCTAAATCCCCCAAAGGGGGAATTGCTAAGCCCAGTTCTCGCTTAATAACCATAAAAATTAAAGGCAGTGTGGTTGATATGTGGGGATTAAAGAATAATGGTTGATGTGGAAGAGATATTGATTGACACAAGTGATAAAGTACCGCTCTTTCTCCTTTGGGATAACTGAGGAACGAAAGTTACGAGCGAAGCTCAGAAGGAGAAAGGGGCCAGATAAGCTGAAGAAAATTACTGCGGCACAAGAGTGCGATGCAACAGAAGCTTAATAGTAGTCCTGCTGCTGATAACAAAAACTTTAAACTACAAACTTAAATATGTCTTATAAAAAAACGGAGAAGTACGAAGAAAAAATAACTGAAGGGTTAGTGACAAATTATAAAAACGCACTTACACTTCTTGGAGAAGACGCAGAACGTGAAGGATTGCAGAAGACACCTGAACGGATGGCAAAAGCAATGCAATACCTTACACAAGGCTATAATCTGGATGCGAAAGCCATTCTTGACAGCGCAAGGTTTCATGAGGAAGTAAGTGAAATGATCATTGTAAAAGACATTGAACTCTACAGTATGTGCGAACATCATATGCTGCCTTTTTTTGGTAAAGCACATATTGCCTACATTCCAAACGGAGTCATCACAGGGCTGAGTAAAATTGCAAGAGTAGTAGATGTATATGCCAGGCGTTTGCAGGTACAGGAACGATTAACAACTCAGGTACTCGAAGCCATTAAAGAGTCGTTGAACCCGATGGGTGTTGCTGTGGTAATTGAAGCACAGCATTTATGTATGATGATGCGTGGTGTACAAAAACAAAATTCAGTAACAACCACTTCTGCATTTTCGGGGGAGTTTCAGAAAGAAGCAACCAGGAGTGAATTTTTGAAATTGATTTCAGGAAAGTTTAATTAATATCTGATTAATTTTTTTAAAAGAAGTCTGTTGTATTTATTGCGGCAGACTTCTTTATTTTTGAAACATAAACTTACAGCAATGAAACATGCATTTGTATTTCCGGGTCAAGGCTCACAGTTCAGTGGAATGGGGAAAAATTTATACGAAGGGAGTGCATCGGCACAACGGATATTTGAACAGGCAAATGAAATTTTAGGATTCAGAATATCAGATATCATGTTCAATGGAACAGATGAAGACTTGCGGCAAACCAATGTTACACAACCTGCTGTGTTCCTGCATTCGGTTGTGGCATATAAAAGCATTGATCCATCTGCGGGTTTAAAGCCTGATATGGTAGCGGGTCATTCATTAGGTGAGTTCAGTGCATTGGTTGCAAACGGGGTATTAAGTTTTGAAGCTGCATTACAATTGGTAAGTGTAAGGGCACAAGCCATGCAAAAAGCATGTGTACTCAATCCATCAACCATGGCAGCGGTATTGGCCCTGGCTGATGAAAAAGTAGAAGAGGTTTGTAAACAGGTACAGGAAGAAACAGGTGAAGTTGTTGTGCCTGCTAATTACAACTGTCCGGGTCAGTTAGTGATCAGCGGTTCAATAAAAGGAATTGATATTGCCTGCGAACGGATGAAAGCTGCGGGTGCAAAGAGGGCATTGGTATTGCCTGTTGGTGGAGCATTTCACAGTCCGTTCATGGAGCCTGCATGTGAAGAGCTAAAAGCAAAAATTGAAAGCACCAATTTTTATGCAGCAACATGTGCTATTTATCAAAACGTAGTAGCAAAAGCAGTATTGGATAAGGATGAGATAAAACAAAATTTAATTGACCAGTTAACCGGAGCAGTGCGCTGGACACAAAGCGTACAAGCAATGATTGCAGATGGCGCCAGCCGGTTTACAGAAGTTGGTCCGGGTAAAGTGTTACAGGGATTGGTACAAAAGATCAATAAAGAAATGAGTGTGGAAGGAGTGAACTAAACCCTAAATCCCTAAAGGGACTTTGAAGCAGCTTGATTAAACATTACATATAAAAAATGCAACTGTGAGTAACCTGTTGCA
>JAYUTS010000366.1:0-11195 GCA_043754995.1 Chitinophagaceae bacterium | reverse complement strand
ATTTAATTAAGTACGGTTGCAAAAACAAACAGCCGGAATGTTTTAAAAAAATGTGTTATGGCAAGTATCAATCTTATTGAAAGTTTCCAGGAATTTAAGGATGCGGAAAATATTGACCGCCCCACCATGATGAAAGTACTGGAAGATGTATTTAAAACATTGCTTCGTAAAAAGTATGGAGCCGATGATAATTTTGACGTAATCGTTAACACGGAGAAAGGTGATTTGGAAATCATGCGCCGACGTACAATTGTAGATGACGGGCAGGTGGAAGATCCACTGGCACAGATTGCTTACAGCGACGCAGTAAAGTTGGAGCCTGATTATGAAGTGGGTGAAGAATTGTATGAAGATGTGGACATACATGATTTTGGCCGTCGTGCTATACTTGCAGCCAAACAAACATTGGCGAGCCGTATTGGTGATTTGAAGAAAAACGGGCTGGTAAAAAAATATACCGACAGAGTTGGTGAAATCATCAGTGCTGAAGTGTACCAGGTATGGAAAAAAGAAGTGCTGTTGCTCGATGAAGAAGGCAATGAATTGTTATTACCCAAGAGTGAACAAATACCACAGGATTATTTTAAGAAAGGCGAAAATATCCGTGCAGTCATAAAAAAAGTAGAACTAAAAAATAACGCACCCGTAATCATACTTTCAAGAACAAGTCCTGTTTTCCTGGCTAAATTGCTGGAAATTGAAGTTCCTGAAATTTTTGATGGATTAATTGTGATTAAAAAGATTGTTCGTGAACCGGGAGAAAGAGCGAAAGTTGCAGTAGAAAGCTTTGATGATCGTATTGACCCCGTTGGTGCTTGTGTGGGAATGAAAGGAAGCCGCATTCACGGAATTGTTCGGGAATTGAAAAATGAAAATATTGATGTCATCAACTTTACCAACAATATCAACCTGTTGATCCAGCGTGCACTCACACCATCAAAGATCACCAGTATGAATATTGACCAGGACAGAAAACATGCAGAAGTTTATCTGAAACCCGACCAGGTTTCACTGGCTATTGGTAAAAGAGGGGTTAACATTAAACTGGCCTGTGAATTGACAGGATTTGAAATTGATGTGTATCGGGATGCCGAAGGTGAACAGGATGAATTTGATATTGATCTGGATGAATTTACAGATGAAATTGAAGGATGGGTGATTGATGAACTGAAACGTGTTGGTTGCGATACGGCCCGCAGCGTAATGGAATTAACAACGGAAGAACTGGAACGAAGAACTGATCTGGAAAAAGAAACCATTGAAGATGTGCGTCGTGTGTTGAAAGAAGAATTCGAAAAAGAATAATCAGCAATGATTAAGAATACATTTATTTAAACATTTAAACAACAGGTTCCCTGATTTTGTGATCAAATGACGGGAAGGAAATTATGTCAGAAAGTAATACACCACGTTTAATGGCTGCGGCCAAAGAATTCAATATTGGTAAGGATACTCTTATTGATTTTCTGGCAGCAAAAGGATTTAATAAAGATGACCTGAAGCCAACAGCAAAGCTTACAGAGGGCATGTATCGTTCCCTGCTGTCAGAATTTTCTTCTGATAAAGCGGCAAAAGCCAAAAGCGATCAGATTGAAATTCCTAAGGGAGGAATGACTGATCTCAAAAAGAAAAGAGAAGAAGAAGAAATTACTTTTAAAAAGGAAGTAAAGAAAATAGTTAAGGAAGAACCAAAGGTTGAAGAAGTAAAAGTAGTTGAACCCGAACCTGTGGTTGTGGCACCAGTAATAGAAGTAAAAGTTCCTGAAGAAATTAAAGTAATTGAACCGGAGATAACAAACATCGAAGCTCCTGAAGTTGAAGGTCCTAAGATTGTAAATAAAATTGATCTGGAGAAAATTGATTCATCAACCAGGCCTAAAAAATTAGAGAAAAGAAAAGAGGTAAAGAAGGAAGAAAAATCAGCCGAAGTAAAAGAGAAAAAGCCACCTGTTGAAGAAAAAGTAGAAGAAGAAGAAATTGAAGAAGAAGATGTTGTTATTGAAAATATTAAGGCTGATATATTAGAAGGTCCCAAAATACTTGGTAAGATTGATTTGCCGGTTAACCAGGAAACAAGACCTAAACCTGCATCTGATAAAGAGAAACGCAAACGCAAACGAATTCCGATTGATAAAAAAACTGACCAGCCCCAACGAGGCGGAGGCGGACAGCAACAAGGCCAGGGCCAGCAAGGTGGATTTCAGAACAGGAATAATCAGCAGGGTGGACAACAAGGCGCTGGCAGAACTGAAAGAAGAACGATTACTCCTGCAGGCAATACTGGCGGCAGAAACGATCGCCGGACTGTTGTATCCCGCAGAGAAGATAAAGTCATTGATGCCAAAGAGATTCAGGAAAAATTGCGTGAAACTCAGGCCAAACTTGCAGGCGGTGGCGGCAGAGGTAAAAGTTTAAAAGCTAAATACCGCAAGCTCAAGCGTGAAGAAATGGCTGATCATACAACTGATGGAGCAGTTGATAATAAACTGCAGGTTACTGAGTTCGTGAGTGCTGCAGAATTGGCCAGCCTCATGGATGTATCTGCAACCGATGTGGTGGCAAAATGTTTCGGACTTGGTTTGATGGTATCCATCAATCAACGTTTGGATGCGGAAGTAATTGAACTTGTTGCCAGCGAATTTGGTTTTGAAGTAGAGTTCATTGATATGGAGAAGCAGGCCGAGATGGAAGAAGAAGAGGATATGGATGACGAAGAAAGCCGGGTTGCCCGTGCCCCCATTGTAACTATTATGGGACACGTTGATCATGGTAAAACTTCATTGCTTGATTATATCCGTAATGCAAACGTCGTATCAGGCGAAGCAGGAGGTATTACACAGCACATTGGTGCCTATGAAGTAACCAATGCAGAAGGTAAAAAAATCACTTTCCTTGATACACCTGGTCACGAAGCATTTACGGCTATGCGTGCCCGTGGTGCAAAAGTGACGGATATTGCAGTAATTGTTGTTGCAGCCGATGATGCAGTGATGCCGCAAACAAAAGAAGCAATCAGTCATGCACAGGCAGCAAATGTGCCCATGATTTTTGCAGTAAATAAAATTGATAAAGATGGTGCCAATCCTCAAAAGATTTATGAGCAGCTATCGCAAATGAATATATTAGTTGAAGAATGGGGAGGTAAATTTCAAAGCCAGGAATTATCAGCCAAAAAAGGATTGAACATTGATAAATTACTGGAGAAAATATTACTTGAAGCAGAATTGCTTGAGTTGAAAGCAAACCCTGAACGTGAAGGCACAGGTTCTATCATTGAAGCATCGCTGGATAAGGGCCGTGGTTATGTTGCAACAATTCTTGTACAAAACGGTACATTGGAACAGGGCGATTTGATTGTGTCGGGTCAGTATTACGGACGTATCAAAGCCATGTTTAATGAAAGAAATCAACGGATTGAAATAGCTGGGCCATCAACACCTGTTCAGATACTTGGTTTAAATGGTGCACCACAGGCGGGTGAGAAATTTAAAGTGTATGAAGATGAAGCGGAAGCAAAAGAAGTAGCTGGCCGTCGTGCACAGATCCTGCGTGAACAAGGTATTAGAACCAAGAAGCATATTACGCTTGATGAGATTGGCCGTCGTTTGGCACTCGGTAACTTTAAAGAGCTTAATCTGATCATCAAAGGTGATGTGGATGGTTCAGTAGAAGCCCTTACCGATTCATTACAAAAACTTTCAACAGAAGAAATTGCAGTAAATGTGGTGCACAAAGCAGTTGGTCAGATTTCTGAAGCTGATGTAACACTGGCAAGTGCATCTGATGCCATCCTTATTGGTTTCAACGTTCGTCCTTCATTGCAAGCCTCTAAACTGGCAGATCAGGAAGGAGTTGAAATCAAGAACTACTCGATCATTTATAATGCAATTGAAGAAGTAAAAAGTGCAATGGAAGGTTTATTGGAACCTAAGATCACAGAAAAAGAAGTTGCAACTGTTGAAATAAGAGAAGTATATAAGTTTGATAAAGCCACTGTTGCTGGTTGTTATGTATTGGATGGAAAGATGAAGCGTGATGCAAAGATCCGTTTGTTCCGTGATGGTGTACTGGTGTATCCAAGAACAGAAGGTGGATTTGCTGAACTGGGAAGTTTAAAGCGTTTCAAAGACGATGCAAAAGAAGTAACGTCGAATATGGAATGCGGATTAACCATCAAAAACTTTGCTGATATCAATGTAGGCGATACAGTTGTTGCCTTTGAAGAAGAAGAAGTTAAACGTACATTATAAAGATCCCTTAGCAAGGGAATGTTAAAACAGAGATGGCTGTGCATGAAAGACAGCCATCTCTGTTACTTTTGATACTCATATTGAATAGAATGAAAAAACTCGTTATCATAGTATTGGTTTTTGTTTCGTTTGCAGTAAAAGCTCAAACTAAAAAGATCACAGCCGAAAAGATCATTGGTGTTGTTGGGGATCGGATTGTTTTAAAATCTGATATTGATAACCAGATCAACGATGCCCGTAGTAAAGACTATGAATTACCGCCCGATGCCAGTTGTTATTTAATGCAACAGTTGATCATCAACAAAATGTTGGCTATACAGGCAGAAAAAGATTCATTGCCTGTAAGTGATGATGAAGTTGAAGCTGATGTTGATAATCGCATCCGTTATTTTATTCAACAGTATGGTTCAAAAGAAGTAATTGAACAGATCACCGGTAAAACAATTTACCAGTTCCGTGAAGAAATGCGTGAACCTATCAAAGAAGGGAAGCTTGCAACTGCAATGCGTAACAAAATTGTTGAAAATGTAAAGATCACTCCCAATGAAGTAAAAGCCTACTTTGATAAAATACCAAAAGATAGTTTACGGTTTTACGAAATGGAATTAGAGATTGGTGAAATAGTAGTGTATCCAAAAGCAGGAAGAGAAATGGAAGAATATGCACAGGATGAATTGAAAGAGTATAAAAAAATGGTTGAAAGTGGTTCCAAGAAATTTGACTTCTTAGCATCACAGTATAGTGAAGATCCGGGTGTAAAAGAAAACGGAGGCATGTATGTGCTCAACAGAAATGATAAACAATGGGATCCTACTTTTTTTAACACCGCTATGAGTTTAAAAGAGGGAACCATCTCTAGGGTCATTAAATCTAAATTCGGTTATCATATCATTCAATGTTTGTCAAGAAATGGAGAGGAAGTAACCGTGCGTCATATTTTAAAGATCCCACGTATCAATGAAGATGACATCAAAGCTGCGATCTATAAACTTGACACTGTTCGTGCAAAATTGATTACAGGCAACATTAAATTTGGTGAAGCTGTTAACAAGTACTCGGATGAACCCAATTCAAAATTCACAGGCGGAAGAAAAACCGATCAGGAAGGATCTTCAGTAATCACTATCGACAAATTGGACAAAGACATTATCCCTGTTTTAGAGAAATTAAAACCAGGTGAATATTCTCAACCTGCTGCTTTTGCTGACGAACAAGGGAAGAAAGGTGTTCGTATGGTTTATTTAATCAGCCGCACAGCTCCACACAGAGAAAACATGAAAGACGATTACAGCAAAGTCGCAGCACGTGCATTGGAGGAAAAGAAAGAGAAGGAACTGGAGAAATGGTTCATCAAAAATTCTTCTACTTTTTATGTACAGATTGATGAGGAATACAAAAACTGTGAACCTATCAAAGCCATTCTCAGAAGTCCCACAAATTAATTAAGAAAATGTGAAAATAGAGATCCCGCCGCAAGCGGGATTTCCTTTTATTTGGAATATTGCATGTATGTACATACATTTGTATAGTGAAACTCGAACAAGCCATACAAAGTGTGCATTTCAGAAATCAAAACCATAAAGCCGGATTGAATATTTTATATACCGCCTGGTGGATCAAGACCATGATGAGCAGGGAATTGAAGAACTTTGGTATTACACTTGAGCAATATAATGTGCTTCGGATACTGAAAGGAAAGTCGCCCGATGAAATGTGTGTAAAAGACATTGCAGGCCGAATGATCGAAAAAAGCTCAAATGTGCCAAGGATCATAGACAGGTTGGTATTGAAAAAACTGGTAAAACGGACAAATGATGTCAATGATAAAAGACATACAGTAATGTCTCTTACCACAGCCGGAATCAATATCCTTGAATTAAGCACTCAGAAAATAAATGAAGTATTTGAAGCAACAATTTTGTTAAGTGAACAGGAAGCAGAAGAATTAAACAATCTGCTTGAACAGATCAGAGTAAAAGAAATTTGATTTTTTTTAAATAAATACGTGTACATACATGTAATTAAAATACAAGCAAATGAAAACAGTTTTACATAAAGCAGAAACAAGAGGTCATGCCAATCACGGCTGGCTCAATAGTTATCATAGTTTCAGTTTCGGAGGTTATTATGAACCAACACGTGTACACTTTGGAATGTTGAGAGTGTTGAATGATGATTCAGTAGCAGCGGGTATGGGTTTTGGAACACATCCGCATGATAACATGGAGATCATTTCCATTCCATTGAGTGGAGATTTGAAGCACAGGGATAGCATGGGCAATGAAACCATTATCAAACAAGGCGATATCCAGGTGATGAGTGCGGGAACAGGAATATCGCACAGTGAAATGAATGCCAACCGTGACAGTGAAGTAAAGTTTTTACAGATATGGGTAATCCCCAATAAGAAAAATGTACAACCACGTTATGGGCAAATAACCCTGGATGAGATGAAAATGAAAAATAAACTCCTGCAAGTGTTAAGTCCGGATGAAAATGATGAAGGCGTTTGGATTCACCAGGATGCATGGTTCAGTATGGGGAATCTTGAAAAAGGGTTCTCAACTGAGTACAAATTAAAAAACAACAGTAATGGAGTTTATGCATTTGTACTGGAAGGAAATATAATAATCAACGGGGAACAATTAAATAAAAGAGACGCATTAGGAGTAACAGAAGCAGATGTTTTAGCAATAACAGCAGTTGATGATGCAAAACTTTTGCTGATGGAAATTCCGATGACATAAATTTTAAAACAAATAAAAATCTAAACACTAAACACAATGGCAACGTACAAAATTGATGCGGCACACAGCGAAATTCATTTTAAGGTAAAACACCTGATGATTACAACGGTAACAGGACAGTTCACAAAGTTTGATGCAACATTAACTGCTGATACAGAAGATTTCACTGATGGAACAGTATCATTCACCGCTGATATTAACAGCATTGATACCCGCAGCGAACAACGGGATGCGCATCTGAAAAGCGATGATTTTTTTAATGCAGAAAAATTTCCTGAATTGAAGTTTACATCTACTTCATTTACAAAAATTGGCAATGGTCATATCCTGAAAGGCGATTTAACCATTCGTGATGTAACAAAACCAATTGAACTGAAAGCTGAGTACAGCGGAATAATGGTTGATCCTTACGGACAAACCAAAGTTGGTTTTGAAGCAGAAGGAAAAATCAAACGTAAAGAATTTGGCTTAGGCTGGGATGCCATAACAGAAGCAGGTGGCGTAGTAGTAAGTGATGATGTGAGACTTCAGTTAAATATTCAGTTTATTAAACAATAACAAAAAGGAATTGTATGAAACAGATCAAAGCTGTCAGAAAAGCGGCTCCTTCTCATATGGTTGGAGATGGGTTTAAAGTAAAAACGTTTATCTCTTCACAAATGTGGAAGGATCTAAGCCCTTTTCTGATGCTTGATTATATTGAGCCGGTAAAGTATTTACCTACTGATCATCCCCGTGGTGTAGATGTACATCCGCACAAAGGATTTGAAACGGTAAGTATTTTATGGGAAGGTGCACTGGCACATGAAGACAGCAGTGGCGGCAAAGGCAATATTTATGCAGGTGATGTACAATGGATGACTGCAGGTGCAGGTATTTTGCATAAAGAATTTCATGAAACTGAATTCAGCAAAAAAGGTGGCATACTACACGGAGCTCAACTATGGGTGAATTTACCTGCAAAAGATAAATCAACCCCACCTTCTTACCAGGATTTACGTTCTAATAATATTCCAGAAGTATCTATTGCTGATGATCTTGGAAAAATCAGGATCATTGCGGGTGAACTGGAGGGAGTGAAAGGCCCTGCCAACACCTTTACCCGGATTAATATTTTTGATGTACACGCCAAAGCACATGCGGCGTTTAACCTGAAAGTGGTTGAAGCGGATAACACAGCAATGTTGGTGCTGAAAGGAACCGTGATGATTAATGATGAACAGGTAGCAAGAGAAGGGGATATGCTGGTATTTGAACCCGCCGGTGATACCATTCACATAGAAACAAATAATGAAGTACACCTGTTATTATTAAGCGGCGAACCCATTACCGAACCGGTTGCAGCTTATGGTCCTTTTGTAATGAATACCCAACAGGAGATCAGGGAAGCAATCAATGATTTCAATGCAGGAAAATTCGGACATTTGAATTAAAACATATGATTACATCATCCATTGGGAAAGAGCAATACAGAGTAACACACAGTAACGGACGACATGAGTTCTTTGCTGATGAACCCGAAGAAAAAGGAGGGCAAGATACTGCTCCATCACCTGATGAATTACTGGAAGCAGCTTTAGCCAGTTGTACATTAGTTACCTTGCGGATGTACACGGATCATAAGAAATGGAATATCGGAAACATACATCTTGTTGTTTCATTAAAAAGAACAGAAGATAAAAGTATTATTACCCGTGAACTGAAATTTGAACATGAAATAACCGATGAACAAAAGCAACGGTTGGTACAGGTAGCAAAAGCATGTCCTGTTTCAAAAACAATTTCGGGAAATGCTGAATTAATTGTTGAAATCAATTAAAGCGTTTTTTTAATTACAGTTCAACATAAAATCAGTTGGTTTTAAAACAACTAAAAAAATAAAAATGAATATCGAAATAATATCAGGCAGTCCCAGGGAAAATAGTGTTACACATCGTGTGGCATTATTTCTCAAAATTTTTTTGCAGGAACATACAACACATACAGTTGATATCATTGATGTAAAGGAATGGGATTTACCTGTACTGCAAAATGTATTTGTATCGGTTGATGCAACACCTGAAGAATTTAAACCATTGAGCAAACGGATGTTCAATGCACATGCATTTATATTAGTAACACCTGAATATAACGGCAGCTATACAGCAGCACTGAAAAACGTATTAGATCATTTTCCAAAGCAAAGCCGCAAAACATTTGGGATTGTAACCGCCAGCCCCGGCATGATGGGCGGTATCCGGGCCACACAACAAATGCAACTGCTGATCAATGCTTTATTTGGCATTGCCAGTCCGCATATGCTGGTGGCAGGCATGGTAGATAAGAAATTTGACGCAGAAGGGAACTTGGTTGATGAAAACTTCCGTAAAACAGTAGATGTATTTGTAAGGGAGTTTTTATGGTTGGCAGAAAGCCTGCATCCTGAAACAGTATTGAATTAATATGTTTATGTAGCAGAGACATCTTACCTTTGCGCCTTCTCAAAGCAATCATGAGCGACGAAATAAAACACGAATGCGGCCTGGCCTTCATTCGTTTACGAAAACCCTTCTCTCATTACCAGAAACAATACGGCTCCGTGCTGTATGGCCTTAACAAGCTGTACCTGCTCATGGAAAAACAACACAACCGTGGACAGGATGGCGCCGGTATTGCTGCTGTTAAATTAAATGTAGAACCTGGTTATCCATTCCTGCACCGCCTCCGTAGCTGTGCACCCCAACCTATTGCCGATTTATTTTTTAAAGTGGGGCAGGATGTGGCAGAACTTGAAAAATATCAACCCGACATTAAGCAGCATCCCGGATTAATGAAAGGGCATTTGCCTTTTCTGGGTGAATTAATGCTGGGTCATTTACGATACGGCACACAGGGAAAAAATAACACAGAATTTTGTCATCCGTTTATTAAACGCAATACCCATTCATCCCGCAATTTGGCATTGGCAGGGAACTTTAACCTGGTGAATACCGATGAATTGTTTGGGCTGGTAAATATTGATCCGGGTGAGTTTCAACGTCAGAGCGATCTGGCTGCCATGATGGAAGTACTCCATCATTTTCTTGTAAAAGAAGATGAAGAAAATCCAAACAACCCAGCCGTATGCTCAGTGCTGAAAAAAGCAACTGCTTTATTTGATGGTGGTTACACCATTGGCGGAATGACGGGTAATGGCGCCGGTTTTGTAATGAGAGATGCACATGGCATACGCCCAGCCTACTATTATATTGATGACGAAGTAATTGTTGCTGCGAGTGAACGGGCATCTATCAGAACGGCTTTTAACGTTGGTGAAAATGAAGTGCTGGAATTAATGCCGGGGCAGGCATTGATTGTTGAACCCGATGGTCATTATCATATTGAACAAATATTAGAACCAAAAGAACGGAGAGCCTGTTCATTTGAACGGATCTATTTCAGCCGTGGCAGCGATGAAAAAATTTACAGGGAACGAATCACACTCGGTCACAAGTTGAGCAAACGCATTCTGGAGCATATCAACTATGATTTAAAAAATACCATCTTTTCTTATATCCCTAATACGGCTGAAGTTGCATTTTATGGTTTGGTAAAAGGGATGGAAGAATATCTCAACCAGATCAAAGTACAACGGATCATGAGCTGGGGCAATGATTTCAACGAAGAGAAGCTGAACGAAATGATTACCCGTAAGATCCGGCAGGAAAAAATTGCTATCAAAGATGTAAAGTTGCGAACCTTTATTACACAAGACAGTAGCCGTAATGAAATGGTACAACACGTATATGATATTACATATGGCACTGTGCGGAATGGAGAAGATACATTGGTAGTAATTGATGATAGTATTGTGCGTGGCACAACATTAAAGGAAAGTATTGTGCGCATGCTCGGTCGTTTGAATCCTAAAAAAATCATTGTTGTTTCAAGTGCACCACAGATCCGTTATCCTGATTGTTATGGTATTGATATGAGTAAGCTGGGCGATTTTGTTGCCTTTCGGGCAATGATGGAATTGCTGAAAGAAAGAGGAATGGAAGATTTGATTGAGGAGGTATTGGTCACCATTAAAGAGCTGCAACGAAATAATCAATTGCATACAGAAAATGTGGTGAGGCGGTTATACAAATCATTTACTACAGAAGAGATCAGCGATAAAATTGCACAACTCATTACACCTGCAGGTTTTCAAATTCCTGTACAGGTCATTTACCAGAAC
>JAYUTS010000365.1:0-2154 GCA_043754995.1 Chitinophagaceae bacterium | reverse complement strand
GTATCAGAAGAATCCAATTGATATGCAATTGAAAAATTCTGAGTACCCGATGGAATTGCAAAACCTTTTATAATGAATTCATAATTTCCTGCAAGAGGGTTATCAATAGTAATTTGTTCAACTACATTTAAACTATCTCTTTTTCTTACAGGTAATTGCTGCAATGCAGAAATAGTTGCGGTTGAATTCAAAACCCACGGTTGCCATACTGTATTGTTTGCTATATGCCGCAGTTCAAGATCAAGATCGTTCACCAATGCTTTGGCTGTGTTAGGAACTGCCTGCGGATCGGTCCATACCAGGGTTAACTTTAATTGTTTGATGCCTGCAGGAATAGTAATGAAGAACTGTTGTTGCGAATTATTTGAAACGGTTCCCTGAAGATATCTGCCGGCTAAAATTGTGTTCACGGCTTTGTATGCATTCAAACTGCCATAACCCGATTTGAAATCAATACCTGTTGCATCCACATCATCAGCGCTGTTCAACAAAACTGCTTTAATGAGTGATGAAGGAGCCGCTGTTCCGTTATTTCTTTCTTTATATGCCTGCTGAAGAACAGATGCAACACCCGATACCAAAGCAGCAGCGCCTGAACTTCCATCTTCACCAAATGCAACCATCTCAGGTTTTACTCTTCCATCAAATGCCGGACCTTTTGAACTGGGTAACAATACAATTCCAAATGAATCAATATGCCCGACTGTAATAATATTTTTTGCCTGTTTAAAATTTCCTGTGAGGTTCGCATGGCCTGCAATACCTGCATATTGACCCGTAGTTGATGTGAATGTTCCTGAATTGCCTGCAGAAAAAAGATGCAGCAAAGAAATATTATTGTTTACTGATGCATCATACCCAACAGCCTCAGGGCCATAATAATTTTCAAGTACTGTTCCATAAGAATGGTTTTGAACAAGAATGGAGGATGTTTGATAGTAACTGTTGGGCTCCGGTAATAAATTCTGAAAACTGGCTGAGCTCAGATTACTTCCCCATGCTGCACCTTTTGTATTGTACCAGCTATTACCTCCACCAGCCATCATCGTGGCCATAATGGATGCATGAGACGATGAGGTTGTGGCAGTAACAGGCGAAGGCAGTATCCTGTTTTTAAAATCAATGTCGGTTGTGTCGAACCGTTGTTCTTTTACAGAAATGTTGATTGCATTTCCATTCAGCAAAGGGAACCTGTTTTGAATGGTTGATATTTTATTAGCTGCATAATCAACAAAGCCAAACAGTAATTCTTCTTTAGCTTTTTTCTTTGCATCAACGGCAATGACAACTGGATGCAGTAATATTTTTTCTACTTCAACCCAGGTACATTCAATCACTGCAAGATTTGCCGGTTCATAAACTGAAAGAAGTTTGATTGATTTATTTTGCTGAAGCAGAACTTCCCATTGTTTAAGATCAGTTACAGCAATGGTATATACATGACTCCCTTTTGGCTTTTCAGTTCGTACCTGTACAGAAAGCAAAGGAGTTAATTTATCCACAGGCTTTTTGCCGTTTGGCTGCGCTGTTACAGATAAATGAATAAGAAAAACAAAAAGGAAAAGAAGGAGTTGGTTTCTTTTTGGCTGAATAAGTATAGGGTTGTTTAAATAAAATTTCATGAATGATTGCTGATGATGAAAACTGTTGAACAGCCTGATCCTTCTATTTCAGGGAATACTTCTTCGTGTTTTTACTAAATTATACTGGTTATACCCCTGATTTGGTCAATCGTTCAAAAAAAATCTGTGATTATAGAATAAATTTAAATAATTTAACACTGTTATTTTTTATAAACTTAAACAATTAAAGACATGAGAAGAATTTTTTCCGTTGTTGCAGCAGCACTATTTGCAACACTTTTTATTGTTGCATGTTCAAAAGCATCTAAAGAAACAGGCGCTGAAATTTCACAGGATGTATTAAACCAGATTAAGGCTTTGGGATTTTCGGCTGATAATGTAATTGCTGAAGATGGTGGTTATATTGTTGAAGGCGATATCTTTCTCAGCCCCCAGGATTTAACAACACAGAAAACTGCCCATAAATTAGTTATTGCCAATGAGGAACAATACAGAACCACTAATTTGGTAACTGGATTTCCAAGAACAATCACTGTAAGTGTCAGCGGCAATGTAAGTGTTGGTTTTTCTA
>JAYUTS010000364.1:0-2155 GCA_043754995.1 Chitinophagaceae bacterium | reverse complement strand
TGCAGGGACAGTATAAAAACTGGTTCCTTGATTATGCATCCTATGTAATTCTGGAACGTGCAGTACCAGCCATTGAAGATGGTTTGAAACCTGTGCAGAGACGTATTCTGCATGCCATGAAGGAAATGGATGATGGTCGTTTCAACAAAGTAGCGAACATCATTGGGCAGGCGATGCAATATCATCCTCATGGTGATGCAAGTATTGGTGATGCGTTGGTGAATATTGGTCAGAAAGAATTAATGGTTGATACGCAGGGTAACTGGGGCGATGTGCGTACCGGTGATGATGCAGCGGCAGCCCGTTATATTGAAGCAAGACTTTCAAAGTTTGCATTGGAAGTTGCCTTCAACAATAAAACAACAGAATGGCAACTGAGTTACGATGGTCGTAAGAATGAACCGGTAGTGCTACCGATGAAATTTCCATTGTTGCTGGCGCAAGGTGCAGATGGTATTGCTGTTGGTCTTTCAACTAAAATTTTGCCTCACAATTTTTGCGAACTTATTGAAGCTTCTATTAAACATTTAAGAGGTAAACGTTTTGAATTGCTTCCTGATTTTCAAACAGGAGGCATGATCGATACCAACAATTACAATGATGGCAAGCGTGGTGGTAAAGTACGGGTTCGTGCACATATTGAAGAGTTAGATAAAAAAACTTTGCTCATTAAAGATGTGCCGTACAGTGTAACCACTACTCAATTAATGGATAGCATTGTAAAAGCAAATGATCAGGGAAAGATCAAGATCAAAAAAGTAACCGATAACACGGCCGCTGAAGTGGAAGTGCAGATTGATCTGGCACCGGGTATTTCACCCGACATCACCATTGATGCATTATATGCATTCACTGATTGTGAAATTTCCATTTCGCCCAACGCCTGTGTAATTGTTGATAATAAACCGCAGTTTCTTGCAGTAACTGATTTGTTGAAATATTCTGCTGATCAAACAAAAGAATTACTGAAGAAAGAACTGGAGATCAAACTTGGAGAGTTGCAGGAGAAATGGCATTACACATCTTTGGAGAAAATTTTCTTTGAAGAAAAGATTTACAAAGAACTGGAGAAGAAACATGAAACATGGGAGAAAGTAATTGCTGCAATTGATACAGCGTTTGGTCCATTTAAGAAACAACTCCGCAGAGATATTACAAAAGAAGATATTGTTAAGCTCACAGAAAAACCTGTCCGCCGCATTTATCGTTTAGATATTGATGAACTGAATGAACAGATCAAAGGATTGGAAGCAGATATTAAACAGGTGAAACATGATTTAGAAAACCTGGTTGATTTTGCCGTGGCCTATTATGAAAATCTGTTAAAGAAATATGGCAAGGGTCGTGAACGTAAAACAGAGATCAGGCCATTTGAAACCATCCAGGTAAAACAGGTAGCTATTGCCAATACAAAATTATACATGAACCGTGAAGATGGGTTTATTGGCACATCGTTGAAGAAAGATGAGTTTGTTTGTGAATGCTCAGACTTTGACGACATCATTGTGTTTACAAAACGTGGATTGATGAAAGTGGTGAAAGTGGGAGATAAAGCATATATCGGCAAAGACATTATACATGCGGCTGTGTTTCAGAAAAATGATGAACGCACTACTTATAACATGATCTATGCTGATGGTAAAGCCGGTGTGAGTTATGCCAAGCGTTTTAATGTAACCGGTATTACACGGGATAAGGAATACGATCTCACTAAAGGTGATGAAAAAAGTAAAGTGCATTACTTTACTGTAAACCTGAATGGTGAAGCAGAAGTGGTGAAAGTGATGTTAACGCCGGGCTGTTCTGCACGCAATAAAGAGTTTGATTTTTATTTTGAAGAACTCGACATAAAAGGGCGCAGCAGCATGGGTAACCAGGTAACAAAGTATCCTGTTAAAAGTGTAAAGTTTAAAGAGAAAGGTAAGTCAACATTAAGCGGTAAGAAAATGTGGTTTGATGATAAGTTTGGGCGATTAACGACCGAAGAGAAAGGACAATACCTTGGCAAGTTTGAACCGGATGATAAAGTGCTGGTGATTTACAGAGATGGCAATTATGAAATTACCGATCAGGAACTCACACAGAAGTTTGATCCGGAGACTGTATTGCTGATTGAATTGTTTAAACCGGAGAAAATTATTACTGCTGTTTACCT
>JAYUTS010000363.1:0-2155 GCA_043754995.1 Chitinophagaceae bacterium | reverse complement strand
TTTATTTCCGGGTATTGGTTATGGCGGAAGTTGTTTCCCGAAAGATGTACAGGCATTGGTAAAATCATCAAGCGAAGTGAATTATGATTTTGAAATATTGAATGCCGTAATGAAGGTGAATGAAGAACAGAAATTATTTCTCCTGCCAAAGATCAAATCCTATTTCAACAATGATCTCAAAGGAAAACGTTTTGCATTGTGGGGCCTGGCGTTTAAACCTAACACCGATGATATTCGTGAAGCACCCGCTTTATACATGATTGATGCTTTAACAGAAGCAGGTGCTACAGTTTGTGCTTATGATCCTGAAGCAATGGCCAATGTGAAGCAAGTGATTGCTGATAAAATTGATTTTGCCGACAATCAATACGACGCTTTGAAGAATGCAGATGCATTGATCATTGCTACAGAATGGAGCGAATTCCGTACTCCTGAGTTTGAGAAAATTATATCGCTGTTAAAAAACAAAGTGATCTTCGACGGACGAAATGTGTACGACAGAGAGCAGATGAAACAACTCGGATTCTTTTATGAAAGTGTTGGAAGGGAGAAAGTTAGTTAGTTCTCGAAGTTGTAAGTTGAGCTTAATTCTTAAAAGTGTACTACTGAAATAAATTATTATGGATCGTAAACGAATATTAATCACAGGCGCTGCAGGTTTTCTTGGTTCGCATTTATGCGACCGGGCAATCAAAGAAGGATATCATGTATTAGCAATGGATAACCTGATTACCGGTGACTTGAAAAATATTGAGCACTTATTTAAGTTGGAGCACTTTGAGTTTTATCATCATGATATAACTAAGTTTATTCATATCCCTGGCAAACTCGATTATATCCTGCACTTTGCATCTCCAGCGAGCCCGATTGATTATTTAAAAATTCCGATTCAGACATTGAAGGTGGGAGCACATGGCACACATAACTGTTTGGGTTTAGCAAAAGCTAAAGGCGCAAGAATCCTGGTTGCTTCAACATCTGAAGTATACGGCGATCCATTGGTTCATCCCCAAACAGAAGAGTACTGGGGTAATGTAAATCCTGTTGGTCCACGTGGGGTATATGATGAAGCAAAGCGTTTCATGGAAAGCATTACGATGGCGTATAACCGCTTTCATGGTGTGGAGACAAGAATCATCCGAATCTTCAATACATACGGCCCACGCATGCGACTCAATGATGGCCGTGCATTACCTGCATTTATTGGCCAGGCATTACGTGGTGAAGATTTAACTGTGTTTGGTGATGGAAGTCAAACCAGAAGTTTCTGTTATGTTGATGACCTGGTTGAAGGTATTTATCGTTTGCTCATGAGTGATTATGATATGCCGGTGAATATTGGTAACCCAGCAGAAATTACATTGAAAGAATTTGCGGAAGAAGTAATTAAGTTAACAGGTACTACACAACAGATCGTGTACAAACCATTACCGGTTGATGATCCGAAACAACGTCAGCCAGATATTACAAAAGCAAAAGCATTGCTTGGTTGGGAACCGAAAGTTGCAAGAAGTGAAGGATTGAAAATTACGTACGAGTATTTCAAAAATCTTTCAAAAGATGAGTGGAGCAAACTGCCGAAAGAATTTGTGAGCAGAATGTAGGGGCGCCCCTCCAAACCTCCCCGGAGGGGAGGCTTAGCATGGCACAGCCCTTATTATTCGAAGAGGTTGATAAATATCAAAGAGGTTGAATTTTGCACAGTAAAGAACAAAAGCAGAAGTGGAAGAAACAAAGTTTAAATAACAAAAAGAAGTACCACTCCCTCTCTACGGGAGAGGGAGTAGGAGGGAGAGGCCTTATGTATCAATCATTAATCAATAAAGAAAAAAAAATAGCAGTAGTTGGATTGGGATATGTGGGATTGCCACTGGCTTTGGAGTTGGCTGCTCATATGCAGGTGATAGGGTTTGATATCAACAGCAAGCGTATTGCAATGATGCAACGCAAGGAAGATCCAAGTAAAGAAGTAGGTGCTGCCATGTTTAAAGGAAAAGAGATTGTGTTTACAGATGATGTAAACGTGTTGAAAGAGGCTTCCTTTTTTATTGTAACGGTACCAACACCTGTTGATGATCATAAAGTGCCGGACCTGACGCCATTGCAAAAAGCAAGTGAAACAATTGGAAAGCTTTTGAAGAAAGGCGATTACGTG
>JAYUTS010000362.1:0-4738 GCA_043754995.1 Chitinophagaceae bacterium | reverse complement strand
TAGAAATAAACGAAGTGTATGTAGGTATTGCAGGTCATCACATCAAATCATTGCAAACACGTGGCGATATTGTTCGCCAGAACAACGAAGAAGAAATTGCTCAAAGAGAAATTGATCAGCTCATTGGCGATCAATACAAAACCTATATCCCAGCCGGAGACCAGATCATTGATGTAATACCACAGGAATTTACAGTTGACAATTTTCAAAATATTCCCAACCCCATCGGGTACAGCGGAGTAAAAGTTGGTGCCAACTTCCACATTATCACCGGCGATAAAAATGCAATCCGCAATATCAACCGGAGTGTAGAAAAAAGTAGTTTAAAAGTAAGAGATCTTGTATTGCAACCACTGGCATCAGCAGCAGCAGTTATGTGTGAGCATGACCTGGAAGCAGGTGTAGCGATTGTTGATATTGGTGGTGGCACAACAGATCTCGCTGTTTTTTATGAAGGTATTTTAAAACATACAGCAGTCATTCCATTCGGTGGAGAAAATATTACTAATGATATTAAAATGGGATTAGGTGTGTTGCGTACACAGGCAGAACAAATGAAAGTACAGTTTGGCAGTGCCTTGGCCGATGAAGCAAAATCAAACGCATTTATTACCATACCCGGTATCCGTGGAATGGCGCCAAAAGAAATCAGTGTAAAAAATCTGGCACATATCATCCAGGCTCGTATGAGTGAGATCATGGATTTTGTTACCTATCATTTAAAGCAGGTTGGTCTTGATAACCGCATGCTCAATGGTGGTATTGTATTAACAGGTGGTGGTTCGCAATTGAAACATCTCATCCAGTTAACTGAATATGTAACAGGATTGAATGCACGGATTGGTTTTCCGAATGAGCATTTAGCATCAGGACATATTGATGAACTGGCCAAGCCAATGTATTCAACTTGTATTGGGCTGATTTTAAAAGGATATAATGTTTTTGAGAATACACAAAACAAACTGAAGGGTATTGAAATAAAAGAAGAACCTGTAGCTGAAGTAGTGAATGTGTATGATGAACAAACAGATACTCACCAGGTAAGAGTAAAAAAACGTAAAAGCTTAAAAGGTTTTATGGATAGTATCAAAGACGGATTGATTGACCTGTTTCATGAAGAAGAAGATAAAAAATTCTGAGTTCTGAGTTATAAGTTCTTAGTTGGGATTTTAAAATTTATACAACCCAACTAAAAACTCAGAACTTAAAATTCATAACTATTTAAAAAAAACTTACAACCCAACAAACCCAGAAAGTTATGATACATTTTGATCTGCCAAAAGAAAAGTCATCTATCATCAAAGTAATTGGTGTTGGTGGCGGAGGTAGCAATGCTGTGAATCATATGCATTCACAGATTATTGAAGGCGTGAATTTTATTATTTGTAATACCGATGCACAAGCCATTGCACAAAGTATGGTTCCCAATAAAGTACAGTTAGGTCCGCACTTAACACAAGGTTTAGGAGCAGGCGCTAATCCTGAAATTGGCCGACAGGCAACCGAAGAAAGCTTAGAAGAAATTAAACGCATCCTTGAAGTAAATACCAAGATGGCATTCATCACTGCAGGTATGGGTGGTGGTACCGGTACAGGTGGTGCACCGATCATTGCAAAAATTTGTAAAGATCTTGGTATCCTCACAGTTGGTATTGTTACTACACCTTTTGGATATGAAGGAAAGAAAAGAATTCTGCAGGCCGAAGAGGGTATCACTAAATTAAAAGATTATGTGGATACATTGCTGGTGATCAGCAACGACAAACTGCGTCACCAGTTTGGGAATTTAAAAATGAAAGAAGCATTTGCCAAAGCTGATAATGTATTGGCGACTGCAGCAAAATGTATAACCGATGTCATCAACAGTACCGGCCAGATCAATGTGGATTTTGCCGATGTATGCACTGTTATGAAAAATGGTGGTGTAGCTATTTTGGGTAATGCAAGTGCAAGTGGTGAAAACCGTGCACAGCGTGCCATTGAAGAAGCATTGAATTCTCCATTGTTGAATGATAATGATATCCGTGGCGCCAAGTGGATACTCATCAACATCAACAGTTCAGAAGGTGAACATGAATTTACCATGGATGAAGTGGAGATCATTCAAAACTATTTATTATCGCAGGCAGGAGAAAACAGCGATGTCATTCTCGGTTTGGGTTATGATGCTGCATTGGGTAATGAAATCGGCATCACATTAATTGCAACAGGATTTGAGCAGAAAGATCCGTTCGATAAAAAAACAATTGTACAGGAAGAAGTAAAACCTAAGACTGAAAAAATTGTACTCACCCTGGGAGAGCCTGAAAAGAAAGAATACAAACAACCTGTGTTGTTTGCTGAAGAAATAAAAGACCCAACTGCTCCATCCATTACAGAAGAAGTAAGGGAAGTGCCGGTGATGCAAATGCAAACAGCACCTGTTTCAGCCAGCATAGCTTCAGCGTGGATGGCTGTTGAAACACAAAAAATTGAATTTGTATTGGAACCGGTGTATGCTCCTATGCCGGTTGCAGAAAAGAAAGAGGATTTATCCTCCATAGCTTTAGCGAAGGAGGAACCTGTGAAGCAGCATCCAATAGCAACTGCTGAAGAAGTAAAACCTATTGTGTCAGGTGGTTTTTTAAAGAAGCCCACCATTATTTATGCAGATGCAAAAGAAGAATCCATTCCGGAAATAATAGCCGAAGAAAAACCGGTTGAACGTCTAACACAGTTGCATATAGTTAAGGACGAGGAAGAGTCGTTCAATATGCAGTTGGTGGAAAAAACAGAACAACCAACGGCGGAGTATGAGCCCGTGGCCGATCAAAATGTTCATCTTGCTTCTTCGGAAGAGCCTCCGGTAACGGATGAGGCAGAAGAGCAACGGAAGAAAGCAGCCGATCGTTTGCAGAAGTTGAGAAACCTCTCATTTAACATCCATGCTGCAGAACCGAATAATGAGTTTGACAATGTGCCGGCTTATCTCCGCCGTAATTTAGAATTGTACAATACCATTTCGCCTGCAGAAAATTTCTACAGCAATTACACGGTACAAAGCGATGAAAATAACCAGGCACAGATCAATACCATCAATACATTTTTAGATGGTAAGAAACCGGACTAATGATTTTCTCTTCCCTCTTTTTGGGATTTAAAATACAGACTGTAGCGTCGGTAGAGGGTTAGAGTGAGATTTGTTTTATCATAGTAAGGTGAATTTTAGAATCGTTGAGTTTATTAGTTGTATCAATCCCCCTGCATGAGCGGGGGGATTTTGTTTACAAAATACATCGTATTGTGAAAACGCCGTTGTTCAACCAAAATATTTGTGTTACTTATTTTTACGCATGCATTTTCGAAAAAATAATACCGGCAATCAAAGCCTGTAAAAAACCATACAACAGCCAGGATGCAACTGTAAATAAGGATACATCAATAGCACTGTAGGTGATCAACAGTGAAGGCACAATGGCTACCAGTAAATAGATCAATGCCATTTCAACACCCTGCATAAACGCATTTCCTTTCAGCAAAGATTTAAAACGGTTCCAGAACCATGCAAGACAAAACGCCAGCAAAACCGGATGAACATAGTACAATGCATTACGGCCTGTATCATTTACAAATGCCGGATTGTAATATTCCTCTGCAACTTTGGGCAGCAGGATGGGCATTACCAATAAAGCAACATAGGCAAATAAAAGAAGGGCCATACTGGTTACAAAACCAGAGCTGATGATTTTTTTCATGCTTGATAGTTTAAAAGTGAAAGATAGAGTGCCTACCCGGCCACAAGACTAATTTTCGTAACCCGGTTTAATGATTTTGATCAGTCACATTTTCCCCACCCGTATTTTCACGCTTTTATTTGCATCAACTTTTGTTTACATTAGCAGGCCTAAACCTTTTTTATGAAATTGCTCCTTATCATCAGTTGCCTGCTTTCGTCACTTTATTGCATTGCACAACGCAATCGACCTGTTCCCATTGATTCTTCTTATGGCTTTGGTCTCATCTTCGATCAGGATTTTTTTACGCCGCAAAACCAGGATCGGAATTACACCATGGGTGTAAGCATGAACATTAATGGCCCCGTGTTTGATAAAAATTATTTAGTGCTTCCACTTTTAAGGAAAGGAGCCGATTGGTTATTTGGTATGAAGAAGTGGCATAGCGAGGGGGACCTTTATCTTACAAGTATGCAATTGTTTGATGGAGCATTTACTCCATTGAATATTGAATCAATAACACCTGTTACAAACGACCGTCCTTTTGGAAATGTATTGGGCATTGGTGCATCCCGAACAAGTATCATCAATTCATCAGAGGATTTAAAGGATCAAAATAGTATTACTACACGTTTTATTGTGGGCATCATCGGTACAAGAGTAGCCGAAGCGGTACAGTCTTATATTCATAAAGAATTTTTTGCAGGCAAACGGGCCGTACCTGTTGGCTGGCCCACACAAATATCAGATGGCGGTGAACCAACTTTATTATACCAGATTCAGTTTGTGAAACCTATTTTTGAACAAACCCATCCTGTAAAAACACAACTGAAACGGATGCAGGCAACCTGGTTATTAGAAGCCAATCTTGGTTATTATACCAATATGGCCAGTGGTTTATCATTCCGCATCGGGCGGTTTACAACACCTTACTGGAAGTTTAATAACTCTGGCATGTCGGTTGTTTCGCAGGCCCCCACACGCATTGATAAAAAACCGGAGTTTAGTTTTTTTGTACAGTTCAG
>JAYUTS010000361.1:0-4739 GCA_043754995.1 Chitinophagaceae bacterium | reverse complement strand
CCCAATTCAATAATACTCTTGATGTCTTTTGCATATTGGGAAATAACGGTGGAGTCCATTCCGAAGTTCTTATCACCCATTAATGATTCGCCGGAAAGTTTGAGGAGGATGCGTTTGTATTTTGGAAGCATGCTGCGAAGATAAAAGATTTGTCGTGACGGGAAAAAATGAATGCAATTTTGGGGTGAGCGGCAATACTACTATGAAACTGTTGTTGCGTCGCACCCTTGTGCTGTAGTGCCAAAATGATCTGAACCTAATTGATTCTTATAAACTATATTCTTCATAATAAGCTTGTCTCGTAACGGGGTCGTACCAGAGGTATTGCCAATATTCTGCCTCCTTACCGATTTTATAAGGTTCAAGCATATCTATCTTATCTTGATCCCACCATTTTAATTCAACTGAAAATTTCATGCCGTCATCATCTTTGCAAGTACTACGTTTCATTTTCTTGGCGTCTACGATTTTTTCAATTGTTGCTTTATCGCATGTAAAAGCAATTAACACTTTGTAATCTATACCTAAAAAATCGCCATATGCGTAAATGTTATTTACATCGGAACTAATATTAACTTTTAAATGTTCCCGAAAGCGCTTTTTATTACTTTCCGTATCTGAAGTATCAAAATCATAACTTGGAAATACTTTTTCAATCAGAGAATCCTTTTTGTCTTTAAGCTTGTCCTTTGCCTTGTCTATTTTTCCTTGTGCTTTATCTATTATATTGTGACCTTTGCGTTTAACCTTATCGCATGAAAATATCCCAATTGATAGAAATAATAGCAGTATAATAATTGTGAATCGCAAAGATTAGAAGGTATTAGCTATAAATATATTCTTTTGTCGTTCAAAAAGCCTTCTGCCAAAACAGAAGGCTTTTCTTTAGTCATATATGCGTTCAATTGCATCTTTATATTTTTCCATGATCACTTTGCGTTTCAGTTTAAGTGTAGGTGTCAGCTCACCACCATCTACAGTCCATTCAGCAGGACAGAGTTCAAATTTTTTGATCTGCTCCGCATGATTAAACTGCTGGTTGTATTCTTCTACAATTCGTTTATACATTTCCAGCACGGCGGGGTTACGCACCAGGTCGTGGATGGTTCCAAAGCTGATATTATTTTGTTTGGCCCATACTTTTAAATTTTCAAAGGAAGGAACAATGAGTGCCCCTGCAAATTTGCGTTCCGGACCAACTACAATCATTTGTTCAATGAAGTTGCTTTCCTTCATTTTATTTTCTATAGGTTGAGGCGCTACATATTTACCACCGCTGGTTTTAAAAATTTCCTTTTTGCGGTCGGTGATCTTTAAAAATTTATTGTCAACCAGTATACCAATATCACCTGTGTGGAAGAACCCATCTTTATCCATCACTTCAGCTGTTAAATCAGGACGTTTGTAATAACCCATCATCACATTATCTCCACGGCAGCAAATTTCTCCATCGGGTTCCAACTTCAGTTCCACTCCTTTTATCACCGGACCTACTGTTCCAAAGCAACGGCCTTTTTCAACATATTGGTTCACTGAAATAACCGGGGATGTTTCTGTTAAACCATATCCTTCCATGATCACTAATTTGCCTGCTGTAAACACCCGTAACAACCGCACCTGGCAGGCAGCAGCACCGGTAATAATGGCTTTTACTTTTCCACCCAACCCTTCACGCCATTTTTTAAAGATGAGTTTATTGGCGATGGCTAATTTTAAATTATACCACACGCCGAGATTTTTATTTACATCATAATGACTGGCTACTTCAACTGCCCAAAAGAATAGCTTTCGTTTAATGCCTGTTAACTCCTGCCCTTTGCCCATAATACGTTCATATACTTTTTCCAGCAAACGGGGTACGGTTGAAAAAACAGAAGGTTGCACTTCTTTTAAATTATCACCGATCTTTTCTAAACTTTCTGCATAATAAATTGATACCCCATTGTACAGGTACAAATAAGTGATCATTTTTTCGAAAATATGATTGAGCGGTAAAAAACTCAGCGCTCTGTCGTTTCCTGATAAGAATTGCTGAAAGATTTCATTACTATTCTGGATATTACTCAGGATATTTTTATGACTCAGCATGACCCCTTTTGGTGTTCCTGTAGTACCTGATGTGTAAATGATCGTCGCAAGATCTTCATTCTTTACTCTTTCTGAAGCGGCAGCAACTTTTTCATAATCAACCGTGGTTGCTTTGCTCTGCACTTCTTTCCAATGCAGGGATGGTTGCAGGTAATTGAACGTATATACTGCCTGCAAACTTGGAACTTTAGCTCTTGCGATCTGTACTTTATCAAACAACTCCTTATCACTTACAAATACCAGCTTCACTTCTGCATCATTCAAAACAAACTCCAGTTCACTGATGGCCAGTGTTGGATAAATGGGCACCAGCACTGCTCCAACTTTTTGCACCGCCAGGTCAAGGAACAGCCATTCGGGGCGGTTATTGCTGATGAGGGCGATCTTGTCCCGCTTTTCAATACTCATATCATTTGCACTTACGCCCAAATGAATCAGCCCTGCTGCCAGTTTATCAACAATATCTTTTACTTCGCTTGTACTGTATTTGCGCCAGATGCCATCTTCTTTAGCGGCAAACATATCTTCTTTGGGAAATTGATTTAACTGTACTTCAATACAATCAAATAATCGTTGTGGATTCATATAGCATGCAATTAAATAAACAATAAATAACAGGAAGCCTGTTTACCTAAGGAAGTTAAGGAGAATTAAGCAATGCTATTGCAAAAAAAATCCCGCTTTAAAGCGGGATGATCTCTTTATTAGTTTGCAGTTTTATAATATTGCCCTGCAGGTACTTTAAATATTTTTGATTTTTGAAACCTTGTAAACTCATTGTACTGTTCTGTATTCAGTTTTGTCCAGCTATCATACTTTGCTAAATCGCCGGCCGCTTCAAAGATCCATTGATTGTAAGCATCAAACATGCCTTCCTGTAATAATTGTTTCTGGTGTTCAAACAACCGAAAAGGAAATTTAGCGGCATAGAGTTTATTCCAGTCCAGTAAAAAACGTGTACGCAGCATGATCAATGTTTCAGTGGTAATACCGCTGTTGATAACGCTGCTGTTCTGGTTCATTACTGCCATGAATGCATCGCTGAATTCATTTTTATTTTTGGTTGGCTTTGCTTTGGGATCAACTACAAAGAATTTTTTATAACTATCAAGCAACAGGTTTTTGATCTCTGCTGTTCTGCTACTGTAACTTTCCATGTTAATGAACATTTCCCCATAGATCAAAGCCCACACTTTATCTGTTGTGAAAAAATAATAACGTGAAGCATAATAATAATTACCTGCATAACTCGGATCGGTTTTAATACCCAACTCCCATTGTTCAATACATGCAAAGTTTTCGTTCATCATCCACAACAGTTCACCAAACTCGGCATACAAGGCTCCGCTGTTGGGATATTTTTTTATGGCTTTGCGATACATTTTTTCCGCATCCTTTGCTTCCTGTAATGCTTTGTAAATATTTCCTGCAATCTGGTACACCTGTACATCTGCATCTTCCCGCTCAACCAATGGTTTGATGCTTGCTTTTGCCTTAGCAAAATCCCGCTGGTAATAGTAAGTGAGTGCAAGATCTTTTTGAATGGTAATATTGTCAGGTTCTTTTGCGAGTGCTTTATTGAGCACCAGCACTGCATTGGCCCAATCGCCGCTACGCATAAACTGTTTGGCTGTTTCGTGCAACTGAGCTGCATCAGGTTCTTGCGCAAATGCGCCTGTTGAAATAAAAAGAAGACTGAGGGAAAATAGTAGTTTATTCATATCAGGTTCAAAAGTAAATCAAAAAGAGGCGTTTAGATCTGCGCCCCTGTCATATTTTGATTTTATTGTGATTCGTTGTAAATAAGGTGTGTGAGCAATCCATCTCTCAGTTTGGGTTCAAACCAGGTGCTCTTGGGTGGCATTACATTGCCACTGTCGGCTATATTAAACAACTGATCCATGGTAACAGGATATAAACTGAATGCAATTTTCATTTCCCCGCTGTCGACACGCTTTTGCAATTCGCTCCATCCACGGATGCCACCAACAAAATCAATCCGTTTATCCGTACGCTGATCTTTTATACCAAGATGTTTATCTAAAATATTATTGGAGAGGATGGTTACATCTAAAACACCAATGGAATCAGTGCTGTAGGTTCCCTCTTTTGCAGTAAGCTGATACCAGTTGCCATCAGCATACATCCCGAACACATGCTGCTGATCGGGTTTGAAGGGGTCTTTACCAATCAGCCTGCAATCAAAATCTGCCGACAGATTTTCTATCAGCTCATTTAATGATAACCCGTTGAGATCTTTCACCACACGGTTGTAATCGAGGATATGTAATTGACTGGAAGGAAAAAGAGTCGTTAAAAAATACATACTATCCTGTGTTGCATCTTCACCCAATGCTGCATGTACTTTGGCTGCTGAGGCTGCACGGTGATGACCATCAGCAATATAAGTATGTGGTACCTGTTTTTTAAAAATAGCAGAGATGCTTTTAATTGTTGCATCATCATTTACGATCCAGATGCTGTGTTGAATTTCATCATCCGCAATAAAATCATAAATAGGGTTTTTATCTGCTTTCCATTTGGCAATGAGCTCATTTATTTCTTCCACATCACGGTAAGCAAGAAATACGTTGCCTGTTTGTGCGCCACTTATTCTAATATGATTGATGCGGTCGTTCTCTTTTTCAGGT
>JAYUTS010000360.1:0-2160 GCA_043754995.1 Chitinophagaceae bacterium | reverse complement strand
GGCAAGTCACCACTATCGGCGGCATTCATGTTGAAAATGATGAAAGCAGTCGTTTGGTTTATGTTGTTTTATTCAGTGATCCTGGGTCTTCATATTTCAATCACATTCCGCCTGTTAAAACAGTACGGTCATTTATTTGCTGATAAGAATACTGAGGACATAAATTCCATAGGCAATAACTGATTTTTTTAACACGTCCATTTACTTTTTATTCGTTTCTTTAGGATAAAGCACTGCTATGCTGAAATATTCTTTCATTCTGCTCTTGTTTGTTCAATGTTTTCTTTCATGCAAAAAGAAAGATAAAACGATTACGGATGATCCTGCCATAGCAAAAACTACACTCAACGTAAGTTACGGTTCAGATCCACGAAACAAGATGGATGTTTATTTGCCGGCCAATCGTTCGGAAGCAAACACGCCTGTAATGGTAATGATTCATGGTGGTGGTTGGGCGGAAGGAGATAAAGCTGATTTCACTCCTTTTGTGGATACAATGAAAAGGAGATTGCCACAATATGCTATTTTCAATATCACTTATCGTTTAGTAAACAATGGGCAGAATCTTTTTCCTGCCCAGGAGCAGGATGTAAAAAAATGTATTGAATTCATCAACAGCAAACAAAGCGCATATAAAATCTCAGGCACATTTATTTTAATAGGCGCAAGTGCAGGCGGCCACCTGGCCTTATTACAATCCTATAAATACACATCACTCATCAAAGTAAAAGCGGTGGTTTCTTTTTTCGGTCCAACTGAATTAACACAATTGTATAATAATCCGCCCAATCCATTACTTCCTTTACTACTGTTTAATGTAACCGGAACTAATCCAACTGTAAATCCAACTATTTATCAACAATCATCGCCTGTTACTTTTGTTGTTGCCGGGAGTTCACCCACCTTATTATTGCATGGCGGTCTTGACCCCTTGATTCCGGCATGGCAATCAACTTTACTACGGGATAAATTAAACACGTTAGCTGTGCCGAATCAATATGTATTATATCCAAATGGTGGACATGGCGATTGGGACGGGCCAACTTATTTTGATGCATTTAATAAAATAGATGCTTTTTTAAAAATCTACAATCCTTAGTGCTTCAAATTTGTAATCAAAAGCAAAGAAGACTTCAATTTTTTTTGATTTTTTTTTAATTCTCCTTAGGATTGTACTCTCTCCATCAACTATTATTTTATTATTAAATGGTATAACTTGCTGCCATGCAGCAGGCACCATTAGCAGAAAGGTTAAGACCCAAAGAACTACATGATCTTGTTGGGCAGCAACATCTCTCAGGAGAGGGAGGCATTTTGCAAAAAGCCATTGCCAGTGGTAATATTCCCAGTATGATTTTGTGGGGCCCGCCCGGTGTTGGAAAAACAACCGTCGCCAATATTATTGCGCATACTGTGAAGGCTGCTTATTTTCAACTTAGTGCTATCAGCAGTGGAGTAAAAGAAGTTAGAGAAGTGATTGAACAGGCAAAACAGCAATCAAAAGTTATTTTATTTATTGATGAAATTCATCGGTTCAATAAAGGTCAGCAAGATGCACTGCTTGGTGCTGTTGAGAAAGGCATCATCACACTCATTGGCGCTACAACAGAAAATCCTTCTTTTGAAGTGAACAGCGCCTTACTTAGCCGTTGCCAGGTATTTGTATTGAAAGCATTGGAAGAAAAAGACCTGCTGCAGTTACTGCACAAAGCAATAACTGAAGATATTGTGTTGAAAGAAAAAAAGATTGAGTTGAAAGAAATCGAAGCACTCATTCGTTTAAGTGGCGGTGATGCACGGAAATTATTAAACCTGTTAGAAATTGTCTCCGATAACTCAGACAATGAAATACTGATAACCGATGAACTGGTGCTGCAAACCATTCAGCAAAAAATGGCGTTGTATGATAAGAGCGGGGAGCAGCATTATGATATTATTTCAGCATTTATCAAATCCATCCGTGGCAGCGACCCCAATGCTGCTGTTTATTGGTTAGCCCGTATGATCGAAGGGGGAGAAGATGTGAAATTTATTGCAAGAAGATTATTGATCCTTGCAAGCGAAGATATCGGCAACGCCAATCCAAATGCTTTACTGCTCGCCAATGCAGCATTTGAAGCAGTCAATAAAATTGGTTATCCTGAATCAAGTCTCATTTTA
>JAYUTS010000359.1:0-4768 GCA_043754995.1 Chitinophagaceae bacterium | reverse complement strand
AAAAATCAAAAAGAATCTATACATATAAACAAACCTACTTGTGAATTTAACCCGCAGAGTGCAGCAGGTGTATAAGTGTTTTAATGTAATAAAAAAATGATTATTGCCGTTGCTTAATCTTTTAAAATAAAGCAATATTAATAAGCAATGAAAAAGATGATAAAAAAAGAAAATACAAATTAGATTCACATAGAGAGTATTATAATGAACCCATTCTTTAGACCTTTACCAAGATTAGTTAAACATTTGAAAAATGATCAAATACCGCTTAGCAACTATTTTAGATAACCAGCAACTGCTTGAGTTAACTGCCAGCACTGGTATGGCGGGAGAAACAGGTATACGGATAGATCGGAAGCCGGATTTTTTTGGCCTGTTGAAATTACGTGGTAATTCCCGTGTTTTTATAGCCCTGGACGAGGATAGCATTATTGGCTCTCTCTGTGTAACGCTGCAACAGGTTTATGTAGGTGGCCAGGTTTTCCCACTTCAGTATATCGGTGATTTTAAAGTTGCCCAAAATTACAGGAATAAAGGTATTGGTTTGCAGTTATGCAATGAAATGGCAGATTATGTTATTTCCCAGGGGGCTGACCTTGCTTTTCTTAATGTATCAAAAGGTAATACTAAACCAATTTCATTTTTTAAGAACAGGCCTAATGTACCTGATTTTGAAAATATCGGGATCTTTAATATCCACCAGTTCATTGGCAAAAAAAAGAAGGCCTTCCATCCTAATTATAAAATTGAAATAGCAGCAGCTAACGAAGAAATTATCACATTTCTAAATGCATATTACAGCAAATACGAAATGGGCAGTGTTATCACAAAAGAAAAGCTGGAGGGTACCCAGATCTTTAAAATACTTGAGAAAGATAAGCTGATCGCTGCCATGTGTTTAACAGACAGCATGCATATAAAACAGAATGTAGTAACAAAACTGTCATGGAAAATGAGATACCCGCTGAAGATCATGAATGCCACTGGCCGTCTATTCGGGATCTCAAAAATGCCTTTGCTGAATGAGCCTGTTCGCATGATGTACATTAAATATTTAGCAGTAAACAGCCGGGAGAAACAAATGGTGAGATTACTTATTAATCATGCCCGGAATATCGCATATGCAAAGTCTTATTCGTTTGTTTCATTCGGCCTGCATCAAAAAGACCCTTTAAATTCCTGTTTTTCCGGTTTACTCAAGCTTAACGTTAATTCAGTTGGTATGTTGTTAAGCATTAAAAACAACAAGGCACTTATTGAACAAGTGAAACAGGGAATTCCTTTTGAAGATTATTCTTTGGTATAAAAAACTTTACTTAAAACTAAAATCAAAAACATGGAAACACTACAACCTGAAGTAATGACACTGGAAAGATTCAATGTCATTTCTGATGTGTTCTCGCAGGCTATTACGGGTGAACTCATCGGTATGTCAAATTTTGCATCCCTGGCCGAAACCATTGATGATCCGCATGAAAAAATGGAAGCTGTAGAACATGCCAACAGCGAAAGAATGCATGCAGAAGGATTTTTGGCCTATGCCAATAAAACCCAATTGAAGATTAACATCAATATGCATGGCTACTATTGGGGGAATGTGCGCAAGCAGTTTTTATCTTATGCTCAACAAAAAGACTTTATTGCCTGCCTGATCATACAGGAAGTGATGCTGGAGTCATTTGCAGTATCTATGTACACGGATGTAGCCAATGCTTTAGGTGATGAAGCTGGCCGGCTTTTTCATAATATAGCAGAGGAGGAAAAGGAACACCTGGAACATTCTTCAGATATCCTACGGGCTGAATTGGATAAAGACCCCGGGGCTTTTATCCAAAAATTTGAAGATATCCATTTTAATTGCATGACCATTCTTGCAGAGTTTACTGCAACAACCGACCTGCGTGGCCATTGCGGAGTTTGTAACGGGGATTGCATGAAAGGTGCTTTACATCATATCGGGCTTGATGTTACAACCATGCGTGGCAATGCGCTGGCATTGTATGCAAGGGCGTTGGACAATATTGGTATACCAGGAGAAAAATCAATTATATGGATAGCACGTCTCCCGGCTTAGACTTTGCAGTGATCGGGCACCAGGATAGCTGGCAGCATATTGATGCCCTGGTCAGCAGCATACGGTCTGCTGACCAGGAAGTACTGTCCTGTGAAAAAATTAAAAATATATTTCCATTTATTCCGGCCAGGGATATTTTCAAAATAAAAGCAAGGTCAAAAACAGGTGCCGAAGTAAATGGTGTATACATTGAAACATTTATTGACCCTGATAAACTGGATGCACAGTTCATCAGGACGAATATCAGTAAAGTATTGAATGCCCTTTCCTATGCCAAAAAAATGAATGCCCGTATCGTTACACTGGGAGGATTTACATCGATCGTTCTGGAAGGGAACCTCGATCCACACTCAACGGGTGAAACAAAATTTACGACCGGCAATACACTTACAGCTGCATATATTGTAAAAGGGATAGAAAAAGCCATAAACCAACATGGTGTTGAGCTGCAGGAATCTGCTATCCTGATCATTGGTGCTACCGGTGATATCGGGATCGCCTGTACAAATTATTTTAAGGGCAAGGCCAAAAAACTGCTGTTATGTGCCAGGAACAATAACAAACTCCAAAAATTTGCTGGAGAACTGATAAAGGATAATATCCAGGTTGCTCATTCCATATCGTTGGATGAACTGATCCCTTATGCAGATATAATAATTTGTGTTGCCAGCTCATCAGGAATAAAACTGACAGACTGCAAAAAAAATGTATTGATCTGTGATGCAGGTTATCCTAAAAATTTAGAAACAAGACCTGGAAACAATGGAGGAACACATTTATTTCATGGAGGGATGGGGCAGATAAGCGAGGGTTATTTCTTCAGCCCCGATTATTCAAAAGCGATGTATCATTATGAAGCCCCTTATATTTCACATGGATGCATACTGGAAGCGATCGTTCTTGCATTTGAAAATAAATTTGAAAGTTTTTCATCCGGCAAAGGCAATATTACAACTGCAAATATGGAAGAGATCTACCGATTAAGTGTTAAACATGGCATTTATGTGGCTCCATTCTATAATGCATCCGGATTATGGAAAAATCAACCATCAATAATTTATTAAACATGAAAAAAGAAAAAGACCAGGTTTCCTTATTTAAATTGGTTTTTACCCATAATTGGGAAGACCCTGAAAGTGATCACCTGGCATTGAAAATTAAAAGCAATGATACCATAATGGCCATAACATCGGGGGGATGTAATGTACTGGGCTTTCTTTTATTTGATCCCGCAATGATTTACAGTATCGACATCAATCCCACCCAATCCTACTTGCTTGAATTAAAAATAGCCGCCATTAAAAACCTTGATTTTGATGACTTTATTTCTTTCACAGGGTTGAAAGCATACAGCAACCGTTTACATTTATATGAAAAGGTAAAACCGGGGTTAAGTAAGAATGCTCTTGAATTCTGGAACAAGCAGGAAAAGATTGTAAAGCGTGGATTTATTATGAATGGAAAATATGAGGGCTTTATAAAATGGGCTGGTAAATTCATGCATTTATTACAAGGCAAAAAAAGAGTGAAAAGTTTATTCCACCAAAAATCTAAAGAAGAGCAGGAAGCTTATTTCGATGAAGTATGGAATACCAAACGGTTTCATTATATGTTTAAGATACTGTTCAATAAACGAATGCTGGCAAAGCGTGGCCTGGTTGCTGATTATTTTCATTTTGATGATGGAAGCAGGTCTTTTGCGGAAAGTTTTTATAACCGTTCGAAAAAAGCATTCAGGAATATACCCATAAAAGGAAATTATTTTTTATCGCTCTACCTGTTGGGGAAATACAGTAATGATAATGAAGTACCGGCTTATTTAAAAAGAGAAAATTTTGAAACAATAAAAGCAAGGGTTGACAGGATACGGATCTTTACAGATGAAGCACAAAACTGGATCGATTCAATGCCTGACAACAGTATTAACTGTTTTGCTTTATCCAATATCTGCGAATTGATGAGTGAAAAAGATACCCTGCATTTGTTTGAAGCTGTATACAGAACTGCCCGTAGTGGCGCTAAAATCATTTTCCGAAACCTGATGATACCCCGAGAAGTACCGGCATCATTATCAGGTGTGATTGTAAAAGATGAATTGCTGAGCCGGTATATTTTTGATAATGACCGTTCTTTTGTTTATGGAAAAGTTGCCGGTTACAATGTGATAAAATTAACAGCAAGGTTGCCAGTTGTTGGCAATATTCATGATGTGATAAGGACAAAAAAATAATTTATGAAAACTGTTATTTTTAATAAGCCAGACCCTGGTTTTTATCAATCAGTTAAAACAGCTGTTGATGAATATTTTAACAGCCAGGATCTAAAAAAAACAGGTAACCGGCAACTGTATATCAAAACAGGCTTGTTTATTCCTGCAGCATTATTTATTTATTTCTATTTGCTGCTTGGCCATTATTCTGCTGTTGCTGGTCTCCTGTTAAGTATTACTTTAGGCCTGTTTTTGGCCTTAATTGCAATTAATATAATGCATGATGCCTGCCATGGAAGTTTCTCTGGGAAAAAATGGGTCAATTATACCATGGGGTTAACCATGAATGCGCTGGGGAGCAACGCTTTTCTCTGGAAAATAAAACATAATATACTGCACCATACCTATACCAATATTGATGGCATGGATAATGATATTGCCCAATGGCCCATACTCCGGCAATCACCTGTACAAAAATGGAAACC
>JAYUTS010000358.1:0-11319 GCA_043754995.1 Chitinophagaceae bacterium | reverse complement strand
CTCCAATGATGATGATGGGATAGTGCGTTGTTTCCATTCATGTAAAGATACAGGAACACGAAAATGTTTGATGAGATTGCAATGAAACAGATTTTTATTTCGCTACTGCAATCTTCACCTTTTTATTTTTAATCTTTTCTTCTTTAATTTTCTGGAGTGTGTTACTTACTTTTATTTTCTTTACAGCCACAAATGAGAAAAAATCTTTTACTTCAATTAAACCAATATCTTCTTTTTTTAATTCGCCTTTGTTACTGAGAAAACCAACTATATCAATCTTGTTCACTTTGTCTTTTTTGCCTGCAGCTATAAACAAGGTACTCCACTTTGGTTTTTCAGGAATTACAATTTCTTCCGGCAATGCTATCTGCTCTGCATCAGCAGGAATATAAGCAGGCATTTTTTCATCAGGCCCAACAATAACAATTGCTGTACCGCTGGCATCCATTCTTGCTGTTCTTCCGTTTCGGTGTGTAAACATGTCCTCGGTATGCGGTAAATGATAATGAATGATGTATCGGATATGTGCAATATCCAAACCCCTTGCAGCTAAATCTGTTGTTACTAAAATATTGGAAGTGCCGTTTCTGAATTTACATAATGCTGCATCCCGTTCCTGTTGCTCCATAGCACCGTGATAGAAAACGTTGAGGATGTCTTTTTCCTTTAATAAGGCGCTGGTACGTTCAACCGATTCTCTGTGATTGCAAAAAATAATGGTTGAACGATTGCCCAGCATACAAATCAACCGGAACAAGCTGTCCAGTTTATCTTTGTCAGGACTCAATAATGTTTTAATAGCAAGACCTGTATCTGAATCTTCGTTGCCCGATAAAAAATCAAGCTTCAAGGGTTCTTTTAATCCAACAAAATCAGGAATCTCTTCCATTTCTGTTGCTGAGGTTAATACTCTTTTTGTGAGGGTTGGTAACGAACCAATGATAAAAGACATTTCTTCCTGAAAACCCAGTTCGAGTGATTTATCAAATTCATCCAGTACCAATGTTTCAATCGTATCGGTTGTAATATTTCCACGGCGTATATGATCGGCTAATCTTCCCGGTGTGCCGATTAACAATGCCGGAGCCTGTTTTAAATTATTTTCTTCAATCTCTCTTTTATGACCACCATAGCAGCAGGTTACTTTAAGATTGATCTGCATACTTTTAAACACATGCTCAATCTGCATGGCCAGTTCCCGTGATGGAACAATGATCATTGCCTTTGTTTTGTTATCAGCAGTTTGTAACAATTCAACAAGTGGTAACAGGAAAGCCAGTGTTTTACCGGAACCCGTAGCTGATAATAAAATGATATCTTGATTTGTTATATGAGCTTCCATTGAAGCCAACTGCATGTCGTTGAGTGCCTTGATCTTTACATTATTCAGCACCTCTTCCAACCAGCCTGTTTTCGTTTGCATAACGGCGAAGGTAAACAAGTTTCAGCCGACGATGGGATTCTCTGCTTTTAGCGTTGTAATGGAGTGAAAAAACAATATCTTGATGCATCACTTTTTTTTAACCAAAACCAATTATCATGACTGCTGCTGCCAAATCTGTTTGTTATTTTGGGTTCTATCTCTACATTGTAGGAATATCTCTCATAGTTGCTCCTAACTTTTTATTAACCACTTTGCAACTACCTGTTACCAATGAAGTATGGATCAGGGTATTAGGTGTAGTAACTCTTTCTATTGGCTATTATTATCATCGTACCGGCGCAGGAAATATACATGCGTTTTTTAAACATACTATTCCTACAAGAGCATTTGTTTTTCTTTCGTTCAGTTGCTTCGTAGTACTCAATTATGTTTCTCCGGTGATTATGTTATTTGGTGCAGTTGATCTGGCAGGTGCTGTTTGGACATGGATGGCACTGAAGATGGAAAAGAAATGATTGAAATAATCAGGGGCCGGCTTTCTGCATCATCACCAGGAATTTGAATGATTATAATTTTGATTCATTAAAACAGAAGCCGACCCCTGAAATTTATTTGCTGCTGTTATTCTTTAACAGGGCAATCAATAATAAAATAAACACAGCGCCACCAACTACCCAAACCCAGGGCTGCATGAAGAAGTTGGTATCATTGCCTTTTGTATTGATGTTAATGTCAACTTTTTTTGTTTCCTGAGCAAAACTATACAACGACAATAACAGGGATGAAAAAAGTAATGATAGTTTACCGGACACACTTGTAATGAATGATTTCATATTTTGTTTGATTGAATGAACAGAAATAAATGCTGTTCTTAATGTAAAGATGAGTTCATTCAAGGGGGTATAGTTACACAACTATTAAAAAAAGTTATATCATTCACAGCTTTTGGATCATCATCTGCTGTCCTGCCGGCTCAACTAATCTTTCAGCTCCAGAGCCATTGCTTTCAGTTCATTCAATTCAGTAAGATCATTACTGAATTTTTCTTTGTTGCGGTTCTTAAACGCCCCCAACCTGAAAGCAAGAAAATACAGCAGCAAAGTAATGCCCATCATCAAAGCTGTTTCAAGGAGGGAAGAGCTCAGCCCGTTCTTTTCTATCTTTTGAGGTAGAAAGGAAAGTGGAACCATCAGGCCAATGGATAAAAAGATGATGCCAAACCATTTCTCAAAAACCTTGTTCCGCTCATAACTGTCAAGAATGTTTTTCAGAAATGTACCGATGCTGTTATTAGACAAAGGCCCGCTGATGTTTTTGTATAAGTTCAGCAGGTTAAAGAAGGCCACGATAATACCGGCAATTAAAAACGCATAGGGAACAAATTGGAGTTTATATTTAAAATCAAAGGGGTTGCCGATCAGTACCGCAGTTAAAACTACCAGTTCAACAAGCAGGATAATAAAGAAGCCGTAATATTGTTGCTTGATTTTGGAAATTCTTGTAAACGACCGCTCTTTAATCATACTCTCAATTAGCTTTTCATTAATGACCTGTGCGGTTTGTATTTTTTTATCGTACACCTGCCATGCAGATTTTAATTCTTCTAAGTTCATAGCTCTTTTGTTTGAATGATGTTACTTAATTTAGTTTTTATCCGGTTCAGCCTTACGCCTACATTGGAGTTGCTGATGCCAATGATGCCGGCTATTTCATCGTAGGTTTTTTCATCGAGGTACAGCATGATCACTGCTTTTTCTATTTCTGAAAGCAGGTCAATTGCTTCATTTAATAGACCCATCTGTTCCTTTTCATCAGCAAAATCAGGAATAGCCGGGAGTTGAAACTCTTCTTCAGTAAGAGATTTTTTGATTGGCTTTTTACTTTCCTTCCTGAAATTGGATATAGCAGTATTTAGTGCAACACGATACACCCATGTATGATCAGCCGCCTCTTTCCTGAAAAAAGGATAGGATTTCCAGAGCTGCAGTACAATTTCCTGGAACAGGTCCTTCCTGTTTTCATTTTCCCGGCAATACAAATTGCAAACCTTAAAGATGGTACCCCTGTTTGCGTTGATCATTTCAATAAAAGCCTGTTCCATTTAAAATTTGTTACTGGTTACTCCTATTAGTCGAAGGAAGAGAAGAAAACTTACACTGTTGTAAAACTATTTTATTTCCCCGACGGTACTTTTTGTATAATAAGTTGGGTGAAGGTGTGAATTGTGTAATATGGCATCAGCTTAAAAGGGTTAAATTTAGATAATCTTTTGGTTGTTACTATGAAGTTGTCATCCCGCCTGTTTATATTATTTGCATTATTTCTCAGCACAACCTTGTGGAGTTGCAAAGGGTGCTTTCAAAGCAAATTTGAAAAGGACCCCGAACCCATCACTGAAAATTTTATAGTTGACGTACCCGTTTCTACATTTAATATTCCTATTCATTATCCAATCAAAAATTTTGAAACATGGATCAACACCAAAATAACAGGTAAGTTTTTAGAAACGACCATTAACCCCCTGCAAAATGAAAAGGATGAAGCAGTCCTCATCTTTAACAAAACAAATCCTATCAGAATAAATACGGCAGGTAATAACCTGGTATGCATATTTCCACTGGAAGTGATTGCAACGCTCACAAAGAGCAGGTTTGGCAAAATGATGACAAAACAAGTTGAGCCTTTGAAAACGGAAGTAGTTATTCAGTTAACAACACCTGTTGCCCTGGATGGCAATTGGGATATCATTACAAAATTTAAAATTAAATCGGTACAATGGATTCGTGAACCTGTATTGCAGATAGGCCCTGTAAAACAAAACCTGAAACGGAAACTTACCCAGTGGCTTGAAGATAATGAAACACAGCTCACCAAAATGCTTGATAAAGAGATGAAACAATCTGTTTCCCTGGAACCTGCTCTTTCAAAAATCTGGTACGATCTGCAGAAGCCCATGATCATCCACAGAAAAAAACCAATGGCATGGATGAAATTTTCCTGCAACAGTATAGAAGGTAAGATTGTATTACAACCCGATGCCATCAGTTGCTTCACCAGCGTTCAGGCAAAAATGGCCATGATGACTGATACTGCCAATCTGCAGCAACCAACCAAACTGCCAGCTTTTAAACAATTAAGTACGGAATCAACAACATCCGATTTTTATTTATATGCATTTGCTTCTTTTGATGAGATCAATGAAGAAGTGAACAAACTGTTCAAAGGAAAAAAGTTTTCTGCCAAAGGATATACAGTCTCCATAAAAGATATCAGGGCCTATGCTTCTGAAGCAGGTCTTTCGGTTGAAGTAAAAACCGGGAAGGACATCAAAGGAAAAATGGTTGCCAGCGGCAAACTGGAATTTAACCCTAATACACAAACTATGGTCATCAACAATTTTGAATACACAGTTAGTTCAAACAATACAATGGTAAATGCGGGTGATGAATTCCTTCATGATATGATCAGGGATACTATTGCTTCTAAATTAATTTTGAATTTGGATTCAATTATACTCACCCTCCCGCCGTTGGTAGAGAAGGCTATTGCAAAAGGTAAATCGGGCAAAATAATCAACATCAGTTTTGATAATCTGTATGTCAAAGATTGTGATATTACAATGGGGAAGGATCTTGTACATTTTAAAATTCATGCCGTTGCAGATGCTGATTTGGATTTAAAAAAACTGAAGACAGGTAAAAAACTGAACATAAAAACAACATCTGTGAAAAAGAAATGAGCTGTCAAAGAGAAATAAAATTTTGTTTGGTTACTTTATTTCAACAAAATCATTTTAGAAAATAATTAACCGGGTAAATTCTTGATTCTTTCTTTTAGCACTTTGTCAGATATATCTCCCTGACTCTGGTGTGGCTTCTATATTAAAGGGCATCCAGTAATTGTTTAAGGGAGATGGATTTCAGTTTGCCCTTTTCAATTTGGGTTACCTGCTTCATTCCTTTTTCTACAGACTTTATAATTTTTGCTTTAGCGCTACCCGTTTTTGTTTTTTTAAGCTCTGATGTAATCTTTTCCCATTCGCTAATAGGTACAAAAACACCTGTTGGTTTACCTTTAGCATCGTATGTCATGCTGTTTTCTTTAACTGTAAAGATAAATTGTTTATTTAGTCTTACCACAGCTTTTGTAACCAACGGGTAGTTATGGAAGGATGGGGATGAAAATATGCAAAAGCAGTTATTGTTTTTCTTCTGAGGATGTTGTGTTGGAGATCTTGTTTACGAAAGGTTCTTTTCGTGAAGCGTTTAAGAGATGAGGGCCATCCGACACATCGCCTGGGAAATGTTTAAATCAGGCCCGGTGGGGAAGATAATTGATCAAAATATAACTAAAGCTGCTTTTTAATACCTCTTTTGATACTTGTGCTTTGCTTGAGGCAGGCACACAAATCGCTGTATTCCTGTTTGGTTAAGTTTCCCATTATTTCGTAATCCACACCTGCAATTCTATAATTTAATTGAAGTGTCTGCAAAGTATAGTCTTCAACCTCATTTCCGTAAACGTAAGTATTTATCGGGAAGAAGAAACCATTATCTGTTATTATTCTGTTTGCTTGAAAAGCATAACAGTTGAAACATCTTTCGGTATCATTATTACAGCCGTGTTCGGTTTGTATTAAGCCTGGTGCTTTATTAGAACGTGTAGGCAAAGAGGCAATGACAATTTGATTGTCTATCACTTTTAAAACAATAAAATATTTGTTTTTACTTGTATTTCCGTTTTTAAAATAAAAAGGAGAAATATATAAAACGATACCTTCGGTAAACAAAGCCTATCCTTTAAGATGGTTAATAAATTCCAGGTTCTCCAATGATTCAAGATAGCGTTCCCGCAATTGTTCGTCATTTTCAAATAGTAAGGAAAAATCAATTACGAATTCAGTACTGTTTGCCTCTGAAGATTCCAGTTCCTGCAATACGCCGTTTTTAATAGCAGATTTTCTCCAAAGTGAATTTTCTTCATGGGTATAATCTATTAAATCCCTTGCAGTTTTGTGTCGTGCAAAGTCCTTTATTTTTTCCAGTAAGTATATATCATTATCACTGAACTGATCATCATTAAATTCGCCTTTAGCTGAATACAGTTTATTGTCAAACTGGTCTTTTTCAATAAAGTCCTTTAATAAATCAGGCTTATCCTCAGATAAATCTATATAAACCTCTTTTAATACCGGGCCAAGTTTCCAGATTTGAAAATTAAGGCCAAAAAAAGGATAGCCAAACCGTTTTACGGAAGATTCTTCTAAAAGAAAAAGAAGCTTAAGAATTTTTGTTTTAGAAAGCTCCCCTACATTTTTGGCCAGGTAAATAAGTGTATTACCCAACTTTTGTACCTGCTGATGTGTAAGATGATTTTGCATATTTGTGAGGGAATGACAAAAATAGTAAAATAGTTAGTAAAAGTAGCTACTGCCAGTGGCTTTCTTTATTCCAACCACTTTTTTAACACTGACTGTTTTAGCTCAAGATTATTATAGTCTTACACAGCTTTTGTATCCAAATGGTTGTTATGTGAGGATGGGGATGAAAATATGCAAAAGCAGTTATTGTTTTTCTTCTGAGGATGTTGTGTTGGAGATCTTGTTTATGAAAGGTTCTTTTCGTGAAGCGTTTATGGGAAGAATAGGGAAACGTTTGATCGCTTTTTCTTGCTGTGAGAAACAACAAATAAATGTATTTTTACAATCTCAAAAAGAAATATGTCAGGAACAATAAAAGTACAACAGTAAACAGCATCCTTTAAAACAGTGCTTTCTGCAGTAAAAAAACTTTCAGCAGAAGAAAAGCAGTTGTTAAGGTTACAATTATTTTCCGCCGACGCCCTTAGCGAAATGAAATCTTTTGAACTGCAGTTAAAGAAAAGCAAAAAACCGGTAAAAAAAACAGAGGGAGAAATTGTAAGTATTACTACATCTATACGCAGTAAGAAATATGCCAACGCCAAAAAAATGCTGCATTGACAATTGCGTGTGGGTAAAGTACGCCGGGCATTTTAAAATTGCACACTCCTGCGATATATTACTGAAAACAACCTGCTGGTTTATGCCGATAATTACCTGTTGTACGTCACCCTGCCGAACATCCTACACATCTACAAGCATCCATGACTTTGCCGACCCGACCCCACGCTATTTTTAGCACATTGCAAGCTACACCAAACCCCGACACAAATCCAATCCCGAAAGCATTCGGGACAAAGAGCTAAAAATGCCAACGCCCCAAGCCCACCCACCACCCAGCGGATGGAATATATATCAACTTCATTTTAAACATCGGCAAGACAGCATCCGTCACTCGAACTAACACAACAAAACTGAAATTCTAACATTCACAGTTCACCAAAGACATACAGAGCAAATTACAGTCGAACAAAGATTAAACCGGCACTCATTATAGACACTTCTGCATTTTTCATATAAACCACATTTTAAAATCCAATTCACACCTGCAAACATTTATTCCACGTCAGTATTAATAACATCTATCACATTGATTTTATATTAGGTATTACACAGTGAATATTTGTAGTAAAATATTTAAATCGACATCTAATGACGTTAAAAATAAAAGGACTACAAAAAACATACAACAACGGAACAAAGGCTCTCGATAATTTGACTATTGAAATTGGCAAAGGCATGTTTGGTTTATTAGGACCGAACGGTGCAGGAAAATCATCACTTATGCGGACGATTGCAACTTTGCAACAACCAGACAAGGGTAGTATAAGTTTTAATGAAATAAATATCTTAAAAGATCAGATGAGTTTGCGTAAAATACTTGGTTATCTGCCACAGGATTTTGGTGTCTACCCCAATGTTTCAGCAGAAACCTTATTGGACTATTTCGCAATTCTAAAAGGCATTACTTCAAAACATGACCGTAAGAAAATGATACAGGAAGTACTCGGAATTACGAATTTGTATGATGTGCGGAAGAAAAGTGTGGAAGGTTTTTCAGGCGGAATGAAACAAAGATTTGGGATAGCTCAACTGCTCTTGAATAAACCTCAACTTATTATCGTTGATGAACCAACTGCCGGATTAGACCCTGTGGAAAGAAGTAGGTTTCTAAATGTATTAAGAGAAATTGGAGTTGAAAACACCGTTATCTTCTCCACTCATATTGTTGATGATATAAAAGACCTATGCCAGCAAATAGCCATTCTTAATAATGGAAAAATTATTTTACATAATCCACCTGCACAAGCAATAAATAACATCAAAGGAAAAATTTGGATTCAGGTTATAGAAAGGAAAGAATTGGAAAGTTCAGAATTAATTTATCAGGTACTATCCTCAAAATACAATACTGATAACACTATAACCATAAGAGTATTTTCAGAAGAAAAACCCAATAGAGAATTTATTCCCGTTGAGCCTCAATTGGAAGATGTATATTTTATTTCGTTAAAAAACTCAGAAACTATAAAACTAAACTAACATGAAAAAAATTCTATTACTGTTTCACTTTACGCTATACGTTACAATCACGGCATTTTCTCAAAATGACAAGCCAAAAATCAAGGTTTACCTTTTAGGCACTTTTCATTTTGCACAAACAGATTCAGCCTATGATGTTCTAAGTGAAAAGAATCAGAAAAGCATTTTGAAACTTTGTGAAATTGTTAAAAACCAGAAACCTGACAAAGTTTTCATTGAAAGAATGCCTGATTTTGAATACCAAAACAAAATGGATAGCCTATACCAGGCATATAAAAATGGCGACCCAAGACAAAGACGTAATGAAATTTGGCAGGTAGCATTCAGGGTAGCAAAAGATTTAAAACATAAAACAATATATAGTTGCGACCATCCGGGGCAATATGGATATTATTATTCTCAAATTGAGGAGTATGCTAAAAAAAATAATCAAGTAGAATTATTAAATGGCAAAGGAAAAGGAATTACAATTCCTAAAACGACCCTGATAAATGAAGATTCCTTACTTATGGGTTCAAATTTATTAGATTATATGAGATGGCTAAACTCAAAAGAAGTACAACAATCTTCTCATGCTCACTACATAAGTCATTACCCACAAATAGGCAACACGAATGTGTTTCATTACGATTCTACTTACTTCTTAGGTTCTGAACTTACTGTAGATTGGTACAGAAGAAACATCAAGATTTATTCAAAAATGATTGCCCAACTTGACTATTCGGAAAAGGCTATTTTCCTGATAATGGGCAACGACCATATTCCAATTATCAGACATCTTTTTGAAAGTAACCCATTTTTTAAAGTAATAGATACAGAGGCATGGCTTGGGAAAACTAAAGTAAAATAATTTTAGCATGTTCTTAAACATCTTCAACTACGAACTAAAATACTGGTTTAAAAATCTATCAATTTATATCTACGGATTAATAGCTTTTTTATTTGGCTTGCTTGCAATGGCAGGAAATGCAGGAGTATTTGGCAATACCTCAAGTGATTCGATACGGGTTGCCAATTCACCAATTGCCCTTTATAATCTTACAGGTTTATTTACAAAACTTATATTATTTATTATTCCGGCAATAGTTGGAAATGCAGTGTACAGGGATTATAAAAGTAATGCTCATCATATTTTATTTAGCTACCCAATAGAAAAATCTGGTTACCTAACGGGAAAATTCCTGAGTTCATTTTTGCCTGTTGTTGCAATTGCGATACTTTTTTTAGTTGGATGTTTTTCAGGAACAATGTTGCCGGGTGTAAATGAAGGTTTAATTACTATTTCCCGATTAACTACTTATGTGAATTTATTTATAGTTTATCTTCTTCCAAACCTACTTTTATTTAGTACAATTACATTTAGCATTGTTCTCTTCAGCAGAAGCATTTATGTAGGGTTTATTTCAACTGTTATCGTAATTATTCTAAGAGAGCTTTTGCTTCGCTTAACAGCAGGTGCTGATGTAAATATTGTTTCACTGCTCTTAGAACCATTTGGGAATACGGCTACTCATTCTTATACCAGTGCCTGGTCAATTAAAGAACAAAACATAAATGAGATTCCGATAGAAAAATTCGTATTACTAAATCGTTTATTGTGGTTACTTGTTTCAGGAATAGTATCATTTATTTGCTACTTTAAATTTTCATTTTCTCAAAACCCAATAACACTAAGTAACAGAAAAGGGGAAAATACAGGTAAGAATTTCTTGAAAACTAGTGGCATCATTAAGGTAAACCTTCCAATTGTTTCATATAAATATTCTTTGAGCAGCAATATAAAACAGGCTTGGCTTTTATCTGTAAAGGAATATGCTGCAATTATAAAGACGGGAGCGTTTTTAAGTATCGTAATGGCTGGTTCATTATTCGTTTATGTTTTGCTTTCCCAAATGAATGCCCCTTATGGAGTAAAAATTTTACCCGTCACTTGGGTTATGCTTGCTTTTCCTGTATTATTTTTTTCGTTACTCATAAATTTTGTTACTTTTTTGTATGCGGGCATTTTAGTAAACCGCTCCAGAACTTATCGTATGATGCAATTAGTAGATACCACAGCCATCCCCAATTGGGCATTGGCATTATCAAAGTTTTTTGCATTGGTGAAAATCCAGGCGACATTACTGTCAATCATTCTATTTATCGGTGTTTTGGTGCAAGTAACCAATGGATACTATCGGTTTGAATTAGCCCATTACTTTTTCGACTTATTCGGCATTCATTTGATTGGATTTGTAATCTGGGCTTTTGCGGCACTTTTTGTTCAAACTGTTTTTACTAATTCATGGCTTGGGTTATTCATGCTGATACTCATGTTTTTTGGCATCTCTGAATTACAATTACTGGGAATAGAAAATTATGTATTTCGTTTTAATCAAAATCCTGATGCCGGATTCTATTTACAATACTCTGATTTAAGTGGTTATAGTCATTCTTTAAAGCCCTACTTCATATACAAGATTTACTGGCTTTG
>JAYUTS010000357.1:0-4772 GCA_043754995.1 Chitinophagaceae bacterium | reverse complement strand
TGATTCGTGAACTCATTAAATTAGTTTTGACCAAGAAACCATTGTTCGCCCCCAAATGGCGCATGATGATCTGCATACCCAGCAGTATTACTGAAGTTGAGAAAAGAGCCGTAAGAGATAGTGCTGAACAGGCCGGGGCACAGGAAGTTTACCTGCTCCATGAACCAATGGCCGCAGCACTTGGGATTGGTATTGACGTGGAAGAACCGGTAGGCAATATGATCGTTGATATTGGCGGTGGCACAACGGGTATTACTGTTATTGCATTGGCAGGCATTGTTTGCGACCAAAGTATCCGTATTGCAGGTGATGAATTTACGGCTGATATTATGGAGGCACTTCGCCGTTATCATAGTTTGTTGATTGGTGAACGCACTGCGGAACAGATCAAGATACAGATTGGTGCAGCTATGAAAGATCTGGATAATCCGCCCGATGATATTCCGGTGAACGGGCGTGATCTTGTAACAGGTATTCCCAAACAGATCATGGTGAGTTACCAGGAAATTGCTGAAGCATTAGATAAAAGTATTTTCAAGATTGAAGAAGCCATTCTGAAAGCATTGGAAATGACACCTCCTGAACTGGCAGCCGATATTTACCGCAGAGGTATTTATATCACTGGTGGTGGAGCATTGCTTCGTGGATTGGATAAACGTTTGAACCAGAAAATTAAATTACCTGTACATATTGCTGATGATCCGTTAAAAAGTGTAGTAAGAGGTACCGGTATTGCGTTAAAGAATTACAATCGCTATCCGTTTGTGATGCGTAACTAAAAGTTGCAGACAAACGGTGGAACTTTTAAATCACCCACCCTTCCGTGCGGAATATTTTCGCTTTTATCAGACGTTTTTCGGTGTTGCTGTTTTTTCTTCTACTGGAAATCATCAGCATGGTTCTGCTATTTCGGTATAATAAATTTCACCAGGCCGCTTATATGGATACAGCAGGTGAAATTACCGGTAATGTTGAAGCGCAGTATAAAAAAGTGAACGGCTATTTCAATCTCAAAAAAGAAAATGAAGAATTACGTAAAAGGTTAAACGAAGTACAGAATAAATTAGTTGAAAATTTTTCTTCTCCAGATACAACAATTCGCATTGTTACAGATTCCGTTTCAGTTGATACAACAGGCGCCAAAAGAAAATTCCTGTACATGGAAGCAGAAGTGGTGAACAATTCAATTTCACAGCCAAATAATTATTTTACTATTCATCGTGGAAGGATGCAGGAGATTGAGCCAGGGATGGTTGTTATTTCTGCTAACGGAGTTGCCGGTGTAGTACTGGATGTAACGGATAATTTTGCAACGGTTATGAGCATGCTTAACAAACAAAGCCGCATCAGTGCAAGATTGAAAAAAACAGGGGAGAGCGGAAGGATTGAATGGGATGGCGTTAATCCAAGACTGGTGCAGCTCAGGGATATTCCTAAAAGCGTAAAAATTGAAAAAGGCGATTCTGTTATTACCAGCCAGTATTCCGATTTTCCACCGGGAATCATGATCGGCATTATTGAAAAAGTGATCCTTGAAAAAAGCAGTAATAACTATTTGTTGCAGGTTCGTCCCTCAAATGACTTCAGTCGTTTGCAGAATGTGTTTGTGGTAAGCAACTTGCAACGCAATGAACAACTGGAACTGGAGAGTAAACTGAAAAAGAAAAAATGAGCAGCCTCTTACGAAATATAATCAGGTTAATCATATTCATACTGTTGCAGGTATTTGTGCTCAATCATATTCCGCCATTGCATCAATACATTACACCCTACATCTACTTTCTGTTTATATTATGGTTGCCTTTCAGTATGGGGCGGGGCAGTTTGCTGATTGTTTCGTTTATAACAGGGTTATGTCTTGATTTTTTTACGAAGACACCCGGACTGCATGCGGCGGCTTGTGTGTTTGTTGGTTACCTGCGACCCTTCTTCATTAATTTATTAATGCCACAGCAGGGAATTGAGTTTAACTATCGTGAACCATCAGTAACCAGCCTCGGGTTTACACAATACATTACGTATGTATCAGTTCTTACCTTTTGTCATCATGCAGTGTTGTCTTCTATCCAGGCTTTTCAATTTGGAAATATTTTATATCTCGTATTAAAAACACTCGGTTCAACCGTTATCAGTTTGCTGCTGATAACAATCATAGAAATTATTTTTATACGCAAACAAAAATTTCTCACAAACACCTGATAACAGAATTCTGAAAAACCATTAAGAGGCTATGGCCGAATTTAACCAAACAAGACAAACAACTATCCGTATCATTATTACCATTGTGTTTGCAATTATATTGGTAAGGTTAATGACGTTGCAATTGTTTTCATCGAAGTATGCAAAACTTGCCAACGACCAGGCCATATTACGAAAAGTAGTTTACCCAAGCCGTGGAATTATTTTCGATCGTGATGGCAAAGCCATTCTTGATAATATTACGATGTACGATTTAATGGTGACTCCATCCCAACTAAAAGGGATTGATACTTTTTCACTTTGCCGCATTTTAAATATTGATACAGCGGAGTTTAAAAAACGCATTGTAACTGCAATCATCAAAAATTCACGAAACCGGGCATCTGTTTTTGAACCCCTGTTGTCGGCAGAGAAATATGCAAAAGTAAATGAGAACCTTTTTCGTTTTCAACCAGCTTTCTTTATGCAGGAGCGGCCTATCCGCAGTTATCCATTTAAAGCAGCAGCTCATATTTTAGGCTATGTTGGTGAAGTGGATTCTTCCATGCTCAAAAGATCGAACTTCTTTTACCAGATGGGCGATTTTGCTGGCCGCAGCGGATTGGAAAGTTATTATGAAAAAGTATTGATGGGTGAAAGGGGTATTCAATATATCCTACGTGATAATTTTAACCGCCCTATCGGTCCATATGAAAAAGGCGAGTTTGACACCCCCTCTGTTGCAGGCCGTCATCTTACGACCTATATTGATATTGAAGTGCAACAGCTAGCAGAACAATTAATGCAGGGAAAAGTAGGCAGTGTTGTTGCCATTGAACCAAAAACAGGCGGCATTATTGCAATGACTTCAGGCCCTACCTATGATCCTAATGAATTAACCGGATCAGAAGCAAGAAAAAATTTCAGCCGCTTATTTTTAGACCCAGCATCACCTTTATTAAACCGTGGCATGCAAGGGGTATATCCTCCGGGCTCAACATTTAAGCCATTAGGTGCATTGGTGGCATTGGATGAAGGACTCATTACACCATCCTATGGTTATCCTTGCTATGGACGATACACACCATGTGGCCGACCTGCCTGTACACACTCAAACCCAGGGCATGCAGCCAATCTGAGTTTATCTATTGCCAATTCCTGTAACTCTTATTATGCGCATGTGTTCAGGATGGCGATTGATAATCCTGCTTACAGGGATGTGGAGAAAGGATTAATGAAATGGAAAGAATATATGGGTGGATTTGGTTTGGGGCGTCGTGTAGGTTTGGATATGCCGGGCGAATATGCCGGTTATATTCCTGATACTGCAAGATATAACAAAGTGTTCCGGAGAGGCGGATGGAGTTCGTGTACGATTGCTTCTTTGGGTATAGGACAAGGTGAAATACAGGTTACTCCTTTGCAAATGGCCAATGCCATCTGCCTTATTGCGAACCGTGGCTGGTATTACACTCCGCATTTTGTAAAATCAATAGATGGAGAAACTGCAGAGGATAGTATTTTGAAGAAGTATCGTCAAAAAATTAGTCCACTTCATATTCCTGATGATTCTTACCAGGCGGTAATAGATGGAATGGAAATGGTGGTAACCAATGGAACTGCCCGCAATGCAATGATTGAAGGATTTAGTGTATGTGCTAAAACAGGAACGGTAGAAAACTATTACAGAAATAAAAAGCAGCAGAACCACTCTTTCTTTGTTGCCTTTGCTCCCAAGGATAATCCAAGAATTGCAATTTGTGTGGTGGTAGAAAATGCAGGCTTTGGTTCAACATGGGCTGGTCCTATTGCCTCCTTATTGATGGAAAAATTCTTAACTGACTCCATTGCGGGTCCCCAACGTAAAGCAGAAATTGAACGGATCAGTAATGCAAGTATTATCCCTGCCCGTATTAAGCATGAACTTTATGTACGAGATTCCATCAGCCAGTTGAAAGATTCATTGTTACGTTTACGTTTGGAAAGAGAACGAAGGGCCAAAATTGATTCAACCGGTTTAACAATGATCAATGATGATGCTCCATTGTTTCCGGTAAAAGAACCACAAAAGAAAAAACAGAAACAGGAAGCATATGCAGCAATACTTCCAGCAGATCGTTTTTATTTAAAAAAATACAATCAAACCAAAGTATAACAGTTAGCGGTTCATGGAAAAACAAGCCAGCATAGGAAAAGGAATTGATACAACTATTTTATTACTATACTATGCATTGGTGATTGTAGGATTTATTGCCATTTTTTCTGTTGAATACCGAACAGGTGATTCTTTTTTACAATCTCTGCTGGAGCTGAAGAAGAATTATTCAAAACAAGTATTGTTTATTGGCATCAGTTCATTGGTAGCTGTATTTATTTTGTTAACCGACAGCAAGTTTTTTACCAGTATTGCCAACCTCTTGTATATGGCAGGCATTCTGTTGATGTTGCTCACCTTTGCAATTGGTAAAGATATTGGTGGATCAAAATCATGGATTGCATTGGGTGGAGGATTTAATTTGCAGCCTGCTGAGTTGTGTAAAATTTTTACGGCACTTGCTTTGGCAAAATATTTAAGCCGGCAGGAAACAGAGTTT
>JAYUTS010000356.1:0-11364 GCA_043754995.1 Chitinophagaceae bacterium | reverse complement strand
AACAAAAATTCTATATACGTCATGATGAAGTGGCAAAAGACTCACACTACAAAGCCGTTCACCTCAATCAGGATCTGTTAGAAAAATTTGCAAAAGACTTTGCCATTGTTTACAACAAAGCATGGGCCGGTCATGCAGGGTTAAAGCAGATGGAAGAAAAAACAGCCATCCTTATGTTCAACTCCATGAAACCGGTGATGGATGAGCGCATCAGTTGGTTTACGTATTACAAAGATGAACCAGTAGCGGTTTGGATCAATATGCCCGATCTCAATCAATGGTTTAAATATCTCAACGGTCGTTTAGATCTGATCGGCAAGTTGAAATTCCTTTGGGTGAAAGCAACCAAACGAAATAAAAAATTTACAGGAATTATTTTTGGTGTTGTTCCGGAACAGCAGGGAAAAGGTGTGGATGCATTCATGATCATAGAAGCAGCAAAGATCATCCAGAATCAGCAATTATATGATGATTATGAAATGCAATGGATCGGCGATTTTAATCCCAAGATGATGAATGTGGCTGCAGGTTTGGGAACTTATGTGAGTCGACGTTTAATTACCTATCGCTATTTGTTTGACAGGATGAAAGAGTTTAAACGGCACCCGGTATTGTAAATTATTCTTATCATTACCCCACATGAACACACAGCTTTTTGAACAACTGCATGCTGAAGGGCTTATAGCTGACAGTTCCTTTGAAAAAATAAAAGAACATTCCGGTAAAAGACTTTTTTCACTGCATTGGGAACTAAAAACACTTTTATATCTGGGTGTTGCTTTATTGAGCGGAGGCCTGGGTATTCTTATTTATAAAAATATTGACAGCATCGGTCACCAGGCTATCCTGATTTTTATTGCATTGGTTTGTGCGGCTTGCTTTTTTTATTGTTTTAAAACAAAGCTGCCTTTTTCAACTGCGAAAGTTGAATCACCAAATGCATTCTTTGACTATATCCTGCTGCTGGGTTGTTTAACTTTTATCAGTTTTATTGCTTACCTGCAATTTCAATACAATGTGTTCGGTACCCGGTACGGGCTTGCAACTTTTTTTCCCATGCTGATCTTATTTTTTTCGGCTTACTACTTTGATCATTTGGGTGTATTAAGTTTAGCCATTACCAACCTGGCTGCATGGATCGGCATTACAGTTACACCATCCTCACTCCTGCGTGCAAATGATTTTGACAGCAGTACGATTATCTATACAGGTTTATTCTTGGGAGCTTTCCTTCTTGCATTAGCCTTTATTTCAAAGCTGAAAAAATGGAAACAGCATTTTGAATTTACCTATAACAACTTTGGCACACATATTCTTTTCATCTCTTGTCTTGCAGCTATGTTTCATTTCGACCGCATGTATTTATTATGGTTTGTTTTGTTGATTTTACTGTCTTATTTTTTCTATATAAGGTCAATAAAGAATAAGTCGTTTTATTTTTTGCTTATAGTTACACTCTACAGCTATATTGGAATAAGCTACGTGGTGGTTCAGTTACTTTCCTACATAAGTACACCTGGAATGGGGCCCATTTATATTGGGTTGATTTATTTCATTGCATCAGGAATAGGTCTCGTATTCTTTTTGATCAATAATAACAGGAAAATAAAAGCAGCATGATTGCCTATAACAAAACATCCCTGCACAATGAACGGATACAGGAGCAATCAACCACTGCTTTTGAAAATAATTTTATCAGCAAAGAGGAATTGCATAATATCAAACTGAAATACCCTGTGCTGTTTTATACACCGAATATTTTTATCCGGATAGGCTTATTCATTTTAACCCTGATCATTCTTTCCTTTTCTTTCAGTCTTTTTTCTTTGCTTTTTATGAATTCGCTTGAATACGCATGGAAAGGTCTGATGCTGTTTTTTGCGATTCTTACCTATGCTGCACTGGAATTCATGGTTCAGTCGAAGAAGCATTACAAATCAGGAGTAGATGATGCGCTGTTGTGGAATTTTGCCGGGATGTTATTCGGCAGCATCAGTTTGATTCTTGATGCTGGTGCATTAACCAATTGCGTACTCGCTTTTCTCATTTCGTTTTATTGCTCCATCCGTTTTACAGACAGGATTATGAGTATGGTTGCATTCCTTTCCTTCCTTGCCATACTGTTCTTTCTTTTTACTGATCACCTGGGGATTTCAAAAGCGATCATTCCATTTGTGCTGATAGCTGCATCTGCTGCTGTTTATTTTTTGATTAAAACTCTGGAAAAGAAAGAAACTTTGAAAAACTATGAGCATTGTTTTACTATGATCAGTATTGTAAGTCTGCTCAGTTTTTATGCAGCAGGCAATTATTATATGGTAAGAGAAGTGAACAATGCGATGTTTCATTTAACCAATGATGGCTCTTTACCATTTGGCTGGTTGTTCTGGATATTGACTGTTCTTATACCAATCTTTTATATTGCAAGAGGCATTCAGCAGAAAGATGCGATCTTTCTGCGTGTTGGATTGTTGCTCATTGCGGCAATGATTTTTACAGTACGATATTATTACCATCTGATTCCTCATGAAATATTCATGACGATTACCGGCGTTATCCTGCTTGTTGTTTCTTACACGTTGATCAAATATCTTAAACAACCGAAGTTTGGTTTTACCTATGCTGAATTGAATAAACAAAATGAATTTGAAAAATTACAGATGGAATCATTGATCATTGCTGAAACATTGGGGCAACAGTCAACGCCGGTAGAAACAACAAAGTTTGGCGGTGGTAGTTTTGGTGGTGGTGGCGCTGGGGGAGAGTTTTGAGTTCTTAATAATTTTTTATCAATCGAACAAAGGTTCTGGTAGTGGTAAAGTCGCCGAGTCCAGCCCATTCTGAAAAAGTGAAAAAGGATGCAAAATGTATCCACTTCTTTTTCCCTAAATTGCACCCTTAGTTATGGATAAATTCATTGTTTCGGCACGCAAGTACAGACCCCAGACTTTTGATACAGTCATTGGGCAAAGCCATATCACCACAACCTTAAAGAATGCCATCAGCCACAACCAACTGGCGCATGCTTTTTTGTTTTGCGGACCGAGAGGTGTGGGCAAAACCACTTGTGCAAGGATTTTAGCCAAAACCATTAACTGCGAAAATATCCAACCCAATGGCGAAGCTTGCGACAAATGCACAAGCTGCAGAACATTTAACGAAGGCACATCGCTCAACATTCATGAACTGGATGCGGCCAGCAATAACTCTGTAGATGATATCCGTTCGCTCATTGAACAGGTTCGTTTTGCACCGCAGATGGGCAAATACAAAGTGTATATTATTGATGAGGTACACATGCTCAGCTCCAGTGCCTTCAATGCCTTTTTAAAAACATTGGAAGAGCCTCCCTCCTATGCCATCTTTATTTTAGCAACAACAGAGAAACATAAAATCATTCCTACCATTTTAAGCCGTTGCCAGATTTTCGATTTTAAACGCATCACTACCAATGATACGGTTGATCACTTACAGGAAATTGTTGACAAAGAAGAAATCAAAGCAGAAAAAGCAGCCTTGCAGGTGATTGCGCAAAAGAGCGAAGGTTGTATGCGTGATGCACTCAGCATCATGGATAAGATCGTAAGTTTTACCAATGGTGAACTGACTTATCAAAATACATTGGAGCATCTGAACATTTTAGATGCTGATTACTTTTTCAAATTATTAGATGGTATGCAGCAGCAACAACTGGCAGATGTGATGTTGTTGTTTGATGATATCAATAAAAAAGGATTTGAAGGCGATATGCTGCTGAATGCAATGGCGGAGTTTTTCAGGAACCTGCTGGTTTGTAAAGATGAAAAAGTGGCCGGTCTGTTAGAAGCGGTAGAAAGTTTCAAAGACAAATATATTTCAGCAGCAAAGAAAACATCAGCTTCTTATATCATCAGTGCTTTGAATGTACTCAACGAAGCAGAGATCAATTATAAACAGGCACGCAATAAACGTTTACATGTTGAACTGGCGTTGATCAAATTGACCTACCTGCAACAGGCGATTGATTTATCTTCCGATAAAAAAAAAATAACTGATAAAGCAAAGGCCGTTCAATTCAAAGCATTAAAACCAATCAGTGTTGGCTTAGAAAACGGAAGCCAGAAGGCAGAAGGTCAACTGCAAAACGCTGAAAGCAAAATGCAGCATAGAGAAGCGAAATTGATGGTTGAAGAACCAGTACAACATTTCAATACTCAAATTCCAAAATCCAAAGCTGAAACAGCCGTTTTTAATAACAATAAAAATGTTGCGACAGGTAATGGTGTAAGAGGCGGCCTTTCCAAGATCCGTCAAAAAATTTCTGACGACAGTAATCTCAGCAGCAATCAACCCAAACCGCTTGAAGAAGAATCCTTAAAGATTGCATGGCATGAATATATACTCAAACTCAAATCGGCCAGTAAACATTCTGATGTGTCGAATTTTGAAATGATGGAATGTAAACTGCAAAATGCTGAAACGTTTGAAGTAACCTGCTACAGCAATATTCAAGTGGGTTTTTTGAAACAGAATAAAACACATTTACTGGATCATCTGCATCGTTTCTTTCAGAATTCTGCCATCAACATACATATAGAATTCATTGAAACCGTGGAGGAAATCAATCCTGCCAATCGTCCGCTTTCAACCAAAGAACAATTTATAAAGATGACCGAAAAATACCCGTTGGTAAAAGAATTAAAGGATCGGTTGAACCTGGAGCTGGACTATTGAATACAAGCCGATAGCAGGTAGGGGTTGGCAAGTAGTGAACAACAGCACAGATTTACGAATGACTAAAGACTATCGGCTAAGACTAACCATTTGTTTTTCCCCTTTTTGCCTTAATTTCACGCCCTTATTACGACTCAAAAAAACTGATCTTATGGCTGAAGTTATTCGTATGCCGCTGCTGAGTGATACCATGACCGAAGGTAAAATTGTGAAATGGAACAAGCAGGTTGGCGATAAAGTAAAGAGTGATGATGTGCTTGCAGATGTAGAAACTGATAAAGCAACCATGGAAGTGGTAGGTTATGCTGATGGTACATTATTGTACATTGGTGTACCTGAAGGTAAAGCAGCACAGATCAATGAGATCATTGCCATTGTAGGTAAAGAAGGCGAAGATTATAAAAATTTATTGGGCGATGCACCTGCTGCATCCACCACTTCAACTCCGGCTGCTGAGCCTGCTGCAAGCCAACCTGCAACTTCAAAAACAGAAACGCCGGGTGCTGACCCTGATACACTTTCAAAAAGCCTGGGTGTTACAGTGATACGTATGCCGTTGCTGAGTGATACAATGACAGAAGGAAAGATCATTGCCTGGAGTAAAAAAGTTGGTGATAGCGTTAAAGCCGACGAAAGCCTGGCCGATGTTGAAACAGATAAAGCAACGATGGAAGTAGTTCCTTATGCTGATGGTACATTATTATATACAGGCGTGGAAGCCGGCACTGCAGCTAAGGTGAATGAGGTGATTGCTATTATTGGAAAAGCCGGAACAGATATAAGCGGATTATTAAGCGCACTAAAAAATCCGGGAGCGATGGTGGTGAGCGGAGTCGAACCATCCAAAGGGTCTTCGTCGAGCGGAGTCGAGACGAAGACAGTTGAAACAACGCAAACTTCTTCTACCAACGGAAGATTAAAAGCATCCCCGCTTGCAAAGAAAATTGCTGCCGAAAAAGGGATTGATCTGCATGCAGTGCAAGGCAGTGGTGATGGTGGAAGAATCATTAAAAAAGATATTGATAATTATACTCCCTCCTCCGCTAAAGCTACGGAGGGCAAGCCTGCTGTTGCAGCTTCAGCTCCTGTTGTTGCATTTACGCCGGGTGCAGGTGAAGGTTTTGTTGATACGCCAAATGGCAGCATGCGTAAAACCATTGCCCGTCGTTTGGGTGAAAGCTTATTCACTGCACCTCATTTCTATTTAACGATGGAGCTCAACATGGATAATGCCATGGCAGCCCGTACACAATTAAATGCGGTAAGTCCGGTGAAGATCAGCTTCCAGGACATGATGATTAAAGCCTGTGCAATGGCCTTGCGTAAACACCCGGCAGTAAACAGCAGTTGGATGGGTGAATTCATCCGCACCTACAATCATATTCATGTGGGCAGTGCTGTTGCAGTTGACCAGGGATTGATTGTTCCTGTGTTTAAATTCGCTGATCAAAAAAGTTTGAGCCAGATCGCTTCTGAAGCAAATGGTTTATACGATAAAGCAAGAACAGGTAAACTGCAGCCGCAGGAATTTACAGGCAACACCTTTACCATTTCTAATTTAGGTATGATGGATATTGAAGATTTCACGGCCATCATCAATCCTCCTGATAGTTGTATTTTAGCTGTAGGAAAGATCAAAGAAATCGTCATCAAAAAAGCAGATGGAAATTTTGGTACAACAAATGTAATGAAAGTAACATTGAGTTGCGATCATCGTTGTGTGGATGGTGCTGTTGGTGCAAGCTTCTTACAAACATTAAAGAAGTTTATTGAAAACCCCGTAACGATGCTGGTATAAGTTTTGAAACAATTCTTTTTCATAGATCCCGTTACTTTAATCGTAACGGGATTTTTTATTACATGAATACTTACATTAGCAGAATGAGAAGCAGGATGATGATTACATTATTGTTGGGTACTGTTGTTTCTTCATCAGCACAGGTTGCGGACAGTTCGGGTAGTGAATCTTTAAAAAAGAATACCCGACCTGTGAAGCCGCTTGCATATATCATACCAGCAGCAATGGTCACTTATGGATTAGTGGCATTGAAAAGCAAACCCCTTATTCAGCTTGATCAAAACATCAAACAAGCCATCTGGGATAATAATCCACACAAAAAAACAAACATTGAAGATTATACTGGCTTTGTTCCCATTGTTGCCGTTTATGCATTGAACATAGCAGGAGTTAAAGGCAAACATAATTTGGTTGACAGATCAATCATGTTAGTATTAAGTTATGGGGTTGCCGGCGCAGTAGTAACTTCTGCCAAACATTTAACAAATAAGTTGCGGCCCGATGGTTCAAACAGGTTGTCTTTCCCTTCAGGCCATACAAGCCAGGCTTTTGTTTCTGCTGAGTTTTTAAGAATGGAGTATAAACATATTTCGCCCTGGTACGGAATAGGTGGTTATACAGTAGCTGCATTAACGGGCTATTTGCGGATGTACAATAATAAACATTGGTTAAGTGATATAGTGGCTGGTGCCGGTGTAGGTATTCTTTCTGTACAGGCCACCTATTGGGTTTACCCAAAACTAAAAAAACTACTTGTAAAGAAGAAAGAAACTGCTTTTATTATCCTTCCATATTATCAGCAACAAACAGGTGGATTGCTGTTTGTTTATCAATTCAAATAATTGTTGTTCTACTTTAACTTCTCCTTTTTTTTCTTTTCCCAAGTAGTGAAAGCATGTTTTAAAGTATTTACCACTTTCGCATCTGTTTTAAAAGACCAGTCAATAGATTTATACGTTGTAGTAATATCATTATGTGTATGAAAAAACACAACCGCTTTTACAGCTGGGTATTTATAAGTGAATGAATCCAATGCCTGGCTAAACCACTTAGCCCTGTCTCCACCGGTTACTAAGGAACCCAGTTCCGTAATCATCATTGGTTTGCCATACAGCGATAAATCATTATAACATTTGTTGAAAATATCCTGCAAGGTCCACCACTGGCTCCATGTAGCAACGGTTCCATAGTTAAGTACGGTAACACCTGTCCAATCAACGTAGGCATGACCGGGATAAAATTCTTTATAACTGTAAGCAGGATGCGGCGACCATAGAAATAATACGTTTACGGCACCTGCTTTTATAAATCGTTCTTTAATATGTTTCCATGCTGCTATAAATTCTTCCGGTTTATTATTTTGCGGGCCCCAGGGATAACGGTAAGGGTCATTCATTTCATGACCAAGGCGGAGAAAGAACGGGTTTCTGAATTTCTTTGCTTCAGCAGCCCATTTATCAATGTATACATCAAACTTTCCTTCAGCTATTAGTTTCATTCCACCAATATTCTTATTCTCTGCTTTTGGATCAATTGGATAAAACTCAGGATCAAAATCATCTAACCACGGTTCCCATGTAATAACAGGTATAGAACCCAAATCATAAATTGCCTGTGCCCTTAATTGTGGAAACACTTGTATTGTCTTACTACCCCACGCCGTGTATAATGAAATAAGGGGGAGTTTTGTATGCAGAGAATCTTCTAATGCTACAATACTCTCATACGATTCAGCTGTAAGATCATCATAGGCACCGAGAAAAACGGTATCTGCAGTGATCATCAATTTCGGATTAAACCGGTACTTATTGAACCATTGCAACGAAGTGGAACGGCTCTCCCTTGTATCGGTTATTTTTTTTTCAATACTTGCAATTTGTGAACTGAAAGAACCCGTCAGATCACTTAATGGTCCTCTTCCACGGTTACCGATTCTAACAAGTAATAAAAAAATCAATATACCCGCCGCCAATGCAAGAAAAATAAAGCTGAAGCGAATGACAATTGTTTTCATATAGATTATTTTAAAGCGACTACTTTGATTCATTTTTTAATGCATGCACATTTACTTTCTGCCAAGGCTCTTCAATTGCTATTTTACCCGATTGCCATGCCGCATATAAACCACCTACTGATAATAAAAAAGGAATGGTTGCAAAAATCATCATGCCCCATACTTCTGCACTGGATAGTGTAATTCTTGCTTCAGGTGTAAAAAAACCTCTGTTAATCATTACCATCATAAGTGTTATAAGAAATAAAACAGCATGAAAAATTAGTGGGCGAACAAACGGTGTAAATCCCTGGATTGCTTTTTTAGCTGTTGGGATATACGGAATTTCTTTATTAAAAACAGATAATACAAATCCACGAAAGAAAACGGGCCAACAGGTAAATTTCAAGATCATCCCCCGCCAATGTAATCCTCTCTCCTGTTGCGGATGACACAACCATTGTTGCATGTATAAATAAATCGTCAATGAAATAATACCAAGGGGTAACCAGCGAACTATAAACTCACTAAAGTCCATATTCCCAGGCAATACGTTCAACCACAAGAATAGATAAGGAACAAGAATAAATAAAAACATCATAAGGCCCGACAGATAGTATGTACCGATGCTGAGATAAGAGATACGTTGCCAAAACGATAAATGCCGCCACAGTTTTGGTAACTCAGCAAATAATACTTCATGCACCCCACGTGCCCATTTTAATTGTTGCTTACAAAAAGATCCCAGGTCTTCCGGCACCAATCCCCTGCTAACAATGATGGGAGAATAAACCGATTTCCATCCGGCTGCATGTATACGTATTGAGGTTACAAGATCTTCAGCTAATCCAATCCCATGTCCGTTAATACTCTCTAACGCTTTTCTTCTAAACGTACAGTTAGCGCCAATAGCCACTGCACAATTATGACTATGCATGGCCATTTGTGTTGGACCATAAAAACCATAAGTTTGTTCAGCGGCCCCGGCTGCAGTAAAAGAACGATACTGATTATAATAAGCCTGGCTTACCTGTACAAAACCTATTTCTTTGTTTTCAAAGTACCCAAGTACTTCATCAAAAAAATTAGGGAAAGGAATGTGATCAGGATCGAGTACTAAAATAAATTCTTCATTGGTTCGCTTTAATGCTTCGTTGATCTTACCTGCTTTTGCTCCGGAATAACCAACCAGCTCCATCCAAACAGCACCATATTTTTCTGCTGTTTCTTTAAATCTCTGATCCTGTGTATCATCCAGTAAATAAGTTGTATGCGGATAGTTGATTTGTTTACATGCTTCCAATGTTTTTTCAAACATACTGAGTGGTTCACCCGGTGAGCTTGTGGTAAAAATTGCTACCGTTTTAGTATCCTTCATCACTGGTTTAACTACATGAACCTTCAGGTTGAGATAAGATATCCAAAGGATACTCATTCGTAAGATGCCCCACCAGAATAAAAAAGTAAGTAGTAAAAATAAAGGCCAGGAGGCAACATGTTCTTCTCTGAACCACCAATCAGCAAAATACCCGGAACATAAAAACCCGGCTACCACCAAAGAGGTAATACCTAGCTTACGAAACCAATTTGTATCAGCTGCTTTGCGATACTCCCAAAAATTATGTTCACTATTTTTTTTCATGATAAAAACGATAGTTCAACTGAATATTGCCTTGATGCAGTTTATAAAAAAGCACCGCATTATATTGATAAGTGAACTGCAGATTAAATTGTTTGGCCGGCTGTATTTCTAAAGCAGCAAAAAACTCCGCCGGGTTAAATGAAATGTTGGTAATGTCTTTGTTTAACTGGTATTGCGGTGGATTAAATGTAACATAATAATAAGGAAGATCAGCCTGCGCCAGGAAACCATAACTTCCACGCAGTTTAATAGCAACTTTTGATGAAAGAAAAATATTTGTTGAAACTAACAGTGAGTTTACAAATTGATTCAATGGTGTAAAATAAGGGTTGTAGATTGTTTGAATCTGTAACCCATTATTATAAACAACTGCTAATGGTGGTAAGGGTTCTTTATACATGGCTTTATTCTCAGCAGCCGTTTGCCATGCAAATGCATATCCTGCATTTAACCAGAATTTTTTCTTGTGTACCAAGGGTGCAGACAGCCAGGCATAAGCTGTATAGATCTGATTATTATCAGCAAAATGCTGCACTTCATACATCGCTTTTCCAAACCATTTATCTTTTCGATTGTATTGTAACGAGCCGGCATACATGGTTTGCATAACAGGATCCTTTGCTGCGGCAATGGTTAACTGGTATGGTTTGTACGAAACCATTATATCGGCAGTAATATATCTCCCGATTTTTTTTGTGAGTTCTGCTTCACCTGTAACAGTTGTTGCATCGGCCGATTGAAAAATCCCTCCGGTAAGCGACAGGCTCAAACCTTTTTTACCTGAACTGAATGTGTTACCTGCCTGTAGCCAGAAATTAAAGGATGATTGTTGATCCGTTTGAAAATTGAAGCTGGTCAGTTTTAATTTTGGTGCAAAAAAAGAAGAGCGGTAGGCGCCTGCCTCAACTGTTGCCTGTTGCGATGTAAGGGGTTGATCATCGCTCAATGCTGTTCCATTTACTTTAACATATACAGCACGGATAAAATTGATCTCGTTCAACAAACTCAAGGCTTCCTGTTGCTGAGGATATGTCTTGAGAATGTTTTCAGATAGGCTTGCCGCCTCTTTAAATCGTCCCTGCCAGAACCAGATATACGCCAACATAAGATTGGCGTCAGTATTTGAGCTGTCTGTTTGCCGGTGCTGAAGTAAATATTTTTCAGACTTAGTCACATCACCTGTATTATATAATAATCTGCCGTAATCGAGAAATAAAA
>JAYUTS010000355.1:0-11387 GCA_043754995.1 Chitinophagaceae bacterium | reverse complement strand
AAGCCGACTCCATGTTGAAATTAACCCCACTGTTTTATAACACCGATACAGCATTAAGGTTGAGTAAGGTGGATCAGTTCAACCTGCGCAGCTTATATCTCAATAACCAGGAATGGGTAAAAGGCGACCGCAGTATCTTCAACAGCAAGAAACCTTTTCTGAAGAAATTTTATAAAACACCTGCCAATTTTATTGAAAAATATGGAGATGATTTTTTTATTGCAGTAAATCCCATGATCAATTACCGTCAATCGGTTGAATTCAATAATACATCACAGAACACATTTATTAACCAGCGTGGTTTAAATGTAAGAGGTGGAATCGGCAACCGTGTTGGCTTTTCTGCTATGGTGATGGATGTGCAGGAGCGTGGTCCTTTGTTTGTGCAAAACTGGATTGATAGTTTACAAGCTGTACCCGGTGCTAATTTTTACAAGACTTTTAAACAAACCGGCGTTGATTATTTTGATGCAAGAGGATCTTTTACATTCAAAGCGGCAAAGTACATCAACTTCCAGATCGGGTACGACCGGAACTTTATCGGCAACGGTTACCGCAGTTTGTTCCTGAGTGATTTTGGAGCAAATCAATTGTTCGTTAAACTCAATACACGTATCTGGAAATTTAATTACCAGAACCTGTTCATGGAATTGCACAGCGGTGCCAAGAGTAATAACACAAACAATCTTGTGCCAAAGAAATATGCAGTCATGCATCATTTAAGTATGAATGTATTACCCTGGCTGAATGTGGGTGTATTTGAAAGTGTAGTGTTTGGCAGGAAAGATCATTTTGAATTTGGATATATGAATCCCATTATTTTCTTCCGAACCATTGAAGGAAATTTGGGAAGCAAGGATAATGCGATGGTGGGTGCCGATTTTAAAGCCAACCTCGTAAAAAAAGTACAGGTGTACGGACAATTACTGATTGATGAATTCAATTTTGCAGAACTGCGTAAAGATAAAACCTGGTGGGCCAATAAAACAGGGATGCAGTTAGGTGTAAAATATATTGATGTGGCCAATGTCAGTAATCTCGATCTGCAGGTGGAATGGAACCGTGTTCGCCCGTTTACTTATTCTCATTTTGATTCTGTATCCAGCTACACGCATTATAATCAACCGTTGGCCCATCCATTAGGTGCAAATTTTAATGAATTCATTACCATTATCCGTTATCAACCTATCGGCAAATTGAATTTAATGGCTCGTTTGATTTTGTGGCAACAGGGGCTGGATAGTGCAAGCGGCCGTAACGCTGGCGCCGAAATTTTTCGTTTAAATACGGATATGCGGAACAGCAATTATGGTTACAGTATGTTGAATGGTGTAAAGAGCAAAGGTCTGAATGCTTCTTTCTTAGCCAGCTATGAGATCTATGAAAATATTTTTATTGATGCCAATCTCTTGCTGCGCCGGTTTACCAAGGGAAGTGATGCTGTACAAAATACAACTATGTTTGGTGTGGGTGTAAGGATGAACTTGTGGTTCAGGGAATATGATTATTGATGAGATAGGAACGCTGATGACGCAGATTAATGCTGATAAAACGGATTTGAAAATACAAATGAAAAGAATCTGATAGACTACTTATAATTCGTCTTCATTCGTGTAACCTGTCTGCCGACAGGCAGGTTCGTGTTTGCATTATCCCTCCAAATGAATACTAAACACAATCATTCTTGCCTGCATACGATCCACCACGTTGGAGTATATTAAGTTGGGATCTTTACTGTGCACACTGCCAAATGTATTGCTGATCTTGATCTCCGGGCTGAGGATAAAATTGGGGAAGTAAAAATGAAAGCCCAAACCGGCTTCATAACCAAATGCTGAACGACTGAGTTTAATGAGGTCTTCTGCACGGCGGCTCTGGCTGTTACTCGCCAGATCAAATTCATATTTGCCGCCACCTAAAATATAGACTCTGAAGTTGCCTATACGGTCACTGCTGAATTTTAACTGCACCGGAAAACTGAGATAAATGCTTTCAATGGTTTTTTCCTGGTAGTTGCTGTCACCGGTTAACGGAAAATTTAAATAGTAATTGATACCCCGTGCAACAAAAATGAGATGCGGATTGATCCTTGCTTCGAGGTGATTGACCAAACGTAATGTGCCGAGTAATCCTAATCCAAAACCGCCTTTGTTAACAGGCGATACCAACGCAACGCTATCATCCTGTAAAAACTTTGATGAATGGTTGAGATGAAAATAAGAACTGTTTCCACTTAAGGTAATACCAAAATAAAAAGGCTTCTCTTCATGATTGGGAAGATTGATCTCTTTTTGTGCAAAAGCTGAAAAACAAAATGCTAAAAGAAAACAGAGTACGATTATTTGTCGCCGCAATAAATACTGCATATGCCGAGCGTAAGAGGTTTGCATGTAGTGTTGGTAAATCCAATTTTATTTAAAACGGCAACAAAATGTTTTCCTTCAGGAAATGCGTTGATGCTGTTGTTTAAGTATTGATATGCTTTTTTGTTGCTGACAGCTCCTGCAATTTTTGGTGTTATAAAACCAATATACCAATTGCAAAACTGACGAAAACCCGGGATCAATGGTTTTGAAAATTCCAGCACCACCAATCTTCCTCCCGGTTTCAGCACCCGGTGAATTTCGCTCAACCCTTTTTCAAGGTTTTCAAAATTGCGTACACCAAAAGCTACCGTTACTGCATCAAACGTGGCAGTTGGAAAGTTTATTGTTTCACTGTCGCCGCTTTTCAGTTCAATAATGAAGTCTAAACCTTTAGCAGTCACCTTTATACGGCCGCCATCCAGCATTTTTTCGCTGATGTCAATACCAATGATCTTTTCCGGTTGTAATTGCCGGGCCGCCATAATAGCTACATCGGCGGTGCCGGTTGCCACATCTAATATCAGCTTTGGCTGAAGGTCTTTCAGTTTAGCCAAAGCTTTTCTTCTCCAGCTTATATCAATCCCGGCCGATAAAAAACGGTTGAGCAGATCATAACGGGGGGCAATAGCATCAAACATTTCTGCCACCTGTTCTTTCTTGGTTTGTGCAGAGGATGCATCGGGTACAATCTTGTCGTGTAAATAATTCTCAGCCATTGAGGACAAAGGTAAGGAAGGAATACAGATGTACGAGGTAGGAAGTACGATGTACGATGTAAGAGACACCTGCTTTTTCGATTAAGCATTCTCTATTCGCTCAACCTGAAACTTGCAACCTGAAACCTGCAACTTGCATTATCTTGCAGCCGTGATTATAAAAAGTGCAACATATATTGTGAGCAGCCCATCTGTTGAGCAATGCCCTAAACCTGATAAAGCTGAGTATGCTTTTATTGGCCGAAGTAATGTAGGCAAATCATCGTTGATCAATATGATCTGTAATATTCAGAAGCTGGCCAAGATCAGTTCATCGCCTGGTAAAACACAACTCATCAATCATTTTGTAATAGAAAGCATTGAAGAGAAAACGCATAAGGTGAGTGATTGGTACCTGGTTGATTTGCCGGGTTATGGTTATGCAAAAGTGGGCTTAGGCAAAAGAAAGCAGTGGGTGAAAATGATTGAGAATTATATCCGCAAACGGGAAAGTTTGCTCAACCTGTTTGTATTGATCGACAGCCGGCATAAACCCCAGGACATTGATATCAGCTTCATCAATCAGCTCGGCGCATGGAATATACCGTTTGCCATTGTATTCACCAAAGCCGATAAGAGTACACAAAAAGAAGTATCGGCTACGGTGAAAGCATTTTTAGCAGCGTTGGGCGAACATTGGGTTGAACTGCCTCCTCATTTTGTATCATCAGCAGTAAAATATACCGGGCGCAAACAGATCCTTGCTTTTATTGAAAATTTAAATACGGTTGTGAAGAAGAATCAATTACAAATGAAAAAATAAGTGTGTTTGAGGGCATTCTTGTTTTGTAACATTCCGTTCAATTTAAAAATATTGAATAAAAAACAAGGAACACCGAATAATGAAGGGCTGTTCCTTATTTCATCATTCAATATTCCCTGTTCGATATTCGCTATTAATCCCTTTCTGATTATTCTGTTTCTACCAGTCGGAAACCATTGCCATGAATATTTACGATCTCCACTTTAGGATCTTCTTTTAAATACTTACGCAATTTTGCAATATATACATCCATGCTGCGACCGTTGAAATAAGTATCGCTGCCCCAGATGCGTTTCAAGGCAGTTTCTCTTGGGAGTAAATCATTCTTGTATTCGCAGAGCATACGCAACAATTCACTTTCTTTTGGCGAAAGTGTATTGGTAGTTCCATTGGCGATTAATTGACGAAGCTTGGGATTGAAATGATAAATACCGAGATCAAACTCTTTATTTTCTGTTTCTTGTTTTGATTCTTCATTGCGCTTGAGGATGGCCTTGATCTTCATCAGCAACACTTCACTGTCAAACGGTTTGGTGATATAATCATCGGCTCCCAGTTTATACCCGGTTAAAATATCATCCTTCATTGTTTTTGCACTGAGGAAGAACAGGGGTACATCGGGATCAATATCCCGGATATCTTCAGCCAGAGTAAAACCATCTACATGCGGCATCATCACATCGAGCAAACAAATATCAAATTTCTCCCGTTGAAACGCAGCCAGTCCTAAACGGCCATCACGTTCAAGCAGCACTTCAAAATCGTTCAGCTCTAAATAATTTTTCAGTACATTTCCAAAACTGGAATCATCTTCTACCAACAATACTTTTGATTTTACTTCTTCCATTGTATCTTTTTTAGTGTGACAAATAAAGTTAATTCATTTCCGCTGCCTGCAAACGGGCCAATAATATTTTGTTAAAGAAACTTTTACTTTCTATAAGACTGAATAGGCCAGAAATCCGTTGCATTCCTGCCGCATTGCGTTCTTCTCATGCTGGAAAGAGAAGAAGACCTGTAAATAAGTCATCCCGCCAAAAACGGGATGACTCGACTATAAGAGAATGAAATCAGGATTTATATCAAATGGATATATAAATTAGCCCAAATGCTTCCGGTATAATGTCCGACGATAAATGTCGGACTCAGATCTTTAGCATCTGAGCCGACAGACATGGAATTTCGACTCAATTGATTGGACTATTTTTATATCTCTTGCTGGTAATATTGTTTTGTGATTAAAATTACGATCCTGCCCGGCACAAAAACGATCCATCCATCTTTCAACTACCTGATCTGTTATTACCGGGTTGTGATATAAAAACACTGCCTTGTCTGCGGCGTTTCAAACCAAACGATTGATTGAGAAAAAAGTATCTGCAGTAAAACGAATCCGGCACCTGATTTTTTGCAACACCTCAATTTGGTTGTTTTTTTCAGAACATCAAATCATGTTTTCCTAACTTTCCAATAAATTCAATCTATGGCAGATAAAACAATTTTTTTACAAACGGTTAAAGATGGATATACATTCAAAGGCGAATCGTTCAGGATGGGTACAGCTATGCTGGATAAAGAAGTAGTAGCAGGAACAGATGTATTTCTTGCATTAAAAACCATGAACCGTCATGGACTCATAGCAGGGGCCACCGGTACAGGAAAAACGAAAACATTACAGGTAATTGCTGAAGGGTTGAGCGATGCCAGCGTACCTGTAGTATTAATGGATATTAAAGGCGATCTCAGCGGTATTGCTGCTGCAGGAACCAGCAATGCAAAAATTGAGGAACGGATCAAGGCCATTGGAGGTGAATATAAACCGGCTGCCTATCCAGTTGAGCTCATGACCCTAAGCGAGGAGAAAACTGGAGTTCGCCTGCGGGCCACCGTGAGTGAGTTCGGTCCCATCTTGCTATCAAAAATTCTTGGCCTCAATGATACCCAGCAGGGAATCGTTGCCATGATCTTTAAGTTTTGTGATGACACCAAAATGCCCTTGCTCAATCTCAAAGATTTTATCAAGACCATTCAATACATCAGCGACGAAGGAAAAGATATTCTTGAAAAAGATTATGGAAAAATTTCCACTTCATCAACAGGAACTATTTTACGTAAAGTGATTGAACTGCAGCAACAGGGTGCCGATGCTTTTTTTGGAGAGCCCAGTTTTGAAGTAGATGATTTAATGCGTATCAGTGATGATGGAAGAGGAATGATCAGCATCATTCGTGTAATGGAATTGCAGGATCGTCCGAAATTATTCTCTACGTTCATGTTGAGTTTATTAGCCGAACTCTACGCAACATTACCCGAAGAAGGCGATATGGATAAACCTAAACTGGTCTTGTTCATTGATGAAGCACATTTAGTTTTCCAGGAAGCCAATGAAGCATTGCTGCAGCAGATTGAAACAGTGATCAAACTCATCCGTTCCAAAGGTGTAGGAATTTTTTTCTGCACACAAAATCCGCAGGATATACCTGCCAGTGTATTGGCACAACTGGGTTTAAAAGTGCAGCATGCATTAAGAGCATTTACGGCTGCCGACAGAAAAGTGATTAAACAGGCCGCACAAAATTATCCTGAAACCAATTTCTATGATGTGGATGAATTGCTCACACAGTTAGGAATTGGTGAAGCATTTATCACTATGCTTAATGAAAAAGGAATTCCTACTCCGTTGGTACATACCATGCTGGTGCCACCCCGCAGCCGGATGGATATATTGGAAGACAGTGAGGCGACTGCATTGGTAAATAAAAGCAAGCTGGCAAAAAAATATGCCGAAACATTAGATGCTGAAAGCGCTTATGAAATCATCAATGCCAAATTAGAAGAGGCGGCAGAAAAAACAAAAGCAGCAGAAGAAGAAAAAGCCGTAGCAAAAGAAGAAAAGAAAACAGCCAAAGAAGAGAAAGGATTTTTTGATCACCCAACAGTGAAACAGGTTGGCCGAACGGCAGCCAGTGTCATCACCCGTTCTTTATTAGGTGCATTAGGTTTGGGCGGAAGAACAACCAGGAGAAAAAAGAGTGGATGGTTTTAGAATACTGATAAACTTTGGCAAAGCTTTGAAGGAGGTACAAAATAACAATCAGTCATTTCGAACTTTGCCAAAGTTGATTTTTAGCCACATGGATACTGCCATCATCATTAGTAAACCGCATGATCTCCACAGCGCCAAATACTTTTTCATAAAATCTGATATCGGTTACATCTTGTTTGATGTATGGTTGCGGAGCGAAGAAGGCAGTTGATTGATTCATGTGTATCAACAATTATCATTTCAAATATTTATCAAACCAATCTACAAACTCCTGCCATTCCGGGTTCATATCAACAGGATTATGTCTGCCACCCTTTTTCATCACAAAACGGTTTGGAACAGATGCTTCTATAAACTTTGCAATAATGGATTGTGATTGTTGTAAAGGAACTGTGGGATCTGCATCACCATGTATGATAAACACAGGCGGGTCATCCGATGAAACAAAATTGATGGGTGAAATTTCTTTCCCGATCTTATTCCTGGCAGTAGTATCCGTTACTTCTTCAAACAAATTGGATTTGTCATTATAGACCCTGAACTCAATCGCTCCCCAGGTTCTGTTTGCTGTGAGTATTTGTTTTGCATTCACGAAATTAAAACCAGCACCTCCCCAATTCAACAGATCAGTTGGCGGAAACAATACTGCAACAGCCTGCACTCTTGATGATACCCTGTCAACAGGATCTGTAGCTGTTGAATTTATTTTATCATCAGCAGTGGCAACCACCAATGACAAATGTCCGCCAGCAGATATTCCTGTAATTCCAATACGATCGGGATCAATACTGAATTTGGAAGCATGATAACGGACATAACGCACAGCTCTTTTGATATCGCTGACTGCATCGGGAATAGCAAACCGTGGTTGAGAACCATGCATGACGGTAAACACCGTATAACCCTTTTTCAAATATTGTTCTGTTGTTGTGGTATTAATTTCAATTCCATTGTAACTTGAAAACCAACTGCCACTTTGTACCGAAATGATTGCTTTACCATTTGGTTTTACTTTGGGTTTGATGCAGACCAATGTAAGTCCCATTCCATCTTTTCTTCCATAAACAAATTCTTCCTGCAAATAACCATTGGCTTCGGCACGCTGTTGAATTTTTATGAGAAGAGGTTTCCAGCGTTTGTCATTTTTTAACGGAGTAAGATCCATATCATTTTCAATGCCTCTTGCATGAATCCTGTTTGCTTTATCCGAAAAAGCAATTTCATTGAGATAATGGAAAGCACTGTCTGTTTCGCCTGCCAATGTCCAACGTGAAGCAAGCACCCAATACCTGTTCATAGCAGCCGTTTTTCCTTCCTCTTTTATTCCTGCAGCATAGGCAATGGCTGCATTTTTATAGTCTTTTATTTTGTAAAGTGAGTCCCCGGTTTTATAAAGTGATGCAGCATTTTGAGCTATGGAGAATTGTGTTATCTGTAAACAGAGGAATAAGAAAATGAAATTTTTCATAATGGCTTTTATAAAAGTTGATTGTTGTTTAAATTATTTAAGAGACATGATCTTGGTACATTTCTTAAATATACACAACTCTTTTTTTATCAGCAAAGACAGATTGCTGCGAAGAAAATTATTGATTTGCAGAATGGTGATAGGCAGTCATTAATTCAATTGTTACTAAACAGCCGATCACAACCAGCTCAGCTAAGAAATAAATCAATCCGAAAATTGTTACACTTGGGTAAAAGTATATGACAAAGGAGATCGTTGCACAACAATAAAGCAGGTTAGCAAATGCAATGAGCTTTAAATAAGAGCGCCAGTGTTTGCCAATAAAGAAATAACAGCAAATTGAGTAAACCGCATAAATAACTGCGATGATTGATAAAACGTAAAGTGGTTTTTGGGGCATCCCAAAAACATCCACATATCTTATCAGAAACACAACCAGAAGGAATGCTGTCAATACTGCTCCCAAACCATCAACCAGGAAAAGCTTCTTTGGCTTGTTTGTGAATGCTTCAATTAAAGAATTAAATCTGTTTTTCATTTGTGAAGGAATTCGCTTTTTTCTCAGCAACGGTTTCTGCTGTTGACATTTCTAAGAAGTAAGTTCTGTTATAGTTTTTTTACGAAACCAGAAGATTTTATTTGATAACCAATCTTTTGATAAAATGCCCGGGCTATTGTTCGTTCTTCTCTATTCCCACAATTTAATAAAATTTTGTCGGCACCAATTTCTCTTGCCCAATTTTCGGCAGCCTCCATCAGCTTTTTACCAATCCCTGTTTGTCTAAATTCACTGCCTGCTACCAGTGCTGCAACTCTGACATAGATTCCATTCTGTTCATAAGAATAATTTTTTGTAAAACCAATCATGCCCAGAATCTGTGTGTCAATGATCGCCACAAACGTTTTATAATCCTGGCGGGTTTGGATATGCTCAAATCTGATTTTCATCTCATCTGCTGTTGTGTCGTAACCCAATTCGTTCATCAGTTCTGCCAAAGCAAAACTGTCTGATGATTCCGCCTCCCTGATTATTAGCTTTTTGTTTTGCATTGTTGCTGGCAAATTATTTTTTCTTAACAGCGTCCCGTCAATTCCTCCTGCGGTAAACATGGCTGCAAGGGAAGAGAAGTTGATTTTATTATTGCAATGAATCACTCCTCCCATTTGCTCACAGACAGAAGATAACTCATTTCACTTTCATCAAACCATCTTTACTCAGCGTAATTTTTTCTTCCGCTACCAAATGATCAATCACTTTCCAGCATTTTTCTTTTTGCTTACTGCCCAGTTTTGTTAAGATGTCTTTCACAACAACTCCATCAACTCCTGCTTTTTCTTTTAAGAACAGATGAATGCGTTCAAATTCTGCAGGGGAAATATCGGCTCCTTTTTTCTTTAAACAACTATCACAAACACCACAGTCAGCAATGGTTTCATCGCCAAAATAATTCCCGATCACTTTACTGCGGCAAATGCTTTCATCCTGCACATAGCTGATCATGGATTTTACCCTTAACTCAAATTGTTCTTTGCGGTTGAGCCTGTTTTGTGGATTGATAAATAAATCATCTGTTGCAGGCCGGTTGTGCAGGAATTGCAACTGCGGCTTATCTTTTTGCGGCGTATATTGAATGATGCCCTGCTGATGTAATTGCAACAATCCCTCTTTTATTTTTTCAAGATCTGTTTTGATAAAAGTCACCAATTGTTTTTCAGATATGAATGATTCCATATCAAAAATGCCACCATAGCTGCGCAGCAATCCTTTGATGAGTGGTTCCAATTGCGGGTTTTCTTTTTCAAATAGTGCAATGCGGTCTTTATCTGCTGTAAAAACAACTTTTGATGAAGTAAAAATCTGTTCGGCGTAGCTGAGCCATCCTTCCTGCTCCAGCATCTTTAACGAGTACATGGCGGTGTGCACATTGAGATGAAATGTTTTTACAAAGTCATTCAAATCAAATCCCATCCATTGCAGCTCGCCACTGCCGCTTGGAACCTGTAAATAATTCACCAGACATCGGTACACATTTTTCACCTCCTCAATAGGTGGAAAGCGAATAGCAGATAAATGATTTAACTCAACCAAATCTCTGTCTTCATACAACAACACGGCATAAGATTTTTTTCCATCTCTTCCTGCACGGCCTGCTTCCTGGTAATAATTTTCCAGGCAATCGGGCATGTCGTGATGAACAACTATCCGTACATCGGCTTTATCAATGCCCATACCAAATGCATTGGTACAAACCATGACTCTTGTTTGATTGTTCAGCCATGCTTCCTGCCGGTTACTGCGTTCATCATTACTCAACCCTGCATGATAATAATTGGCTGCTATGTTTTGCAATTGCAGCAGTTGTGCTACTTCCTGTGTCATCTTCCTGCTTTTGCAATATACAATGGCAGAGCCTTGCACATTGCGAAGGATCTGCAGTATCTTATTGATCCTGCTGTCTACTTTAAATACACTGAACGATACATTTGGTCGTAAGAAAGATCCTTTATAAATATGATGATTGCGGAATTGCAATTGTTTGCAGATGTCTTCCTGTACAAGTGGGGTAGCGGATGCAGTAACTGCTAATACCGGAACGCCTTGCACTTCTTTTCTGAAGTTGACAATTTTTAGATACGACGGACGGAAATCATAACCCCATTGACTGATGCAGTGTGCTTCATCAACTGCAATGAGTTGAATATTCATGCCCGGTAAATATTCCCGGAAGAGATTTGTTTCCAAACGTTCAGGTGAAACGTATAAAAATTTCAGTTGCTCATTAACGCACATTTGCAGAATATCTTTCACCTGTTTAAACGGCATGCCTGTGTAAATAGCAGCGGCAGTAATATTTTTACGATGCAGGGTTTCCACCTGGTCTTTCATTAATGCAATGAGTGGTGATACAACAATACACATGCCTTCTTTTGCCAGGGCAGGAATTTGATAACAGATACTTTTACCACCACCGGTTGGTAATAATGCAAG
>JAYUTS010000354.1:0-4806 GCA_043754995.1 Chitinophagaceae bacterium | reverse complement strand
TTCCTGGCTTAAAAAAGAATTTTTCCCAAAAACCACTGGTATGTGGAATATGATTTTTGCGGTACTTTCCCAAATAAGTTCCATCTGCATCTATCACCGCAGCGGTATTGTATAAAATGCCGGCCTGTTCTTTTTCATAAATGGGAACGACGATGACCATGTTGTATTTTTTAGCATAGGTTGCCATGAGGTCGGTTGTTGGGCCAGGAACTGACTCTGCACTTTCATACCATTTCTTATCCTGCCCCGGGCAGAAATAAGGTGTGTTGAAGATCTCCTGCAGGCAAAGGATCTGCACTCCCTGCTTACCTGCTTCTTCAATCAATGGAATATGTTTTTGAACCATAGCATTTACAATTTCCGGTATGGTTCCTTCGCCTTCTGTTTTTGGAAGCGACATTTGAATAAGGCCTGATTTGATGATTCTTGGCATATTTTTATTTTTAGATTTTTATAATTTTCACGCAAAGAGGCAAAGGAGCAAAGTCGCAAAAAAAAACTTTGCGAACTTATTTACTTAGCGCCTTTGCCTGAAAATTAAATTAGCTGTGTCACTTTATTACGCTTAATATATTTCCCATTCCCTTTCTCCACCAAACATTTTCCTTCATTAATTACAATCTGCCCCCTTAACAAAACAGTTTTTGTTTTTCCGGTTACCTTCCATCCTTCGTAGGCCGAATAATCCGTATTCATGTGATGAGTGGATGCGCTGATGATATGCTCTTCATTAGGATCGAACAAAACAATATCAGCATCTGAACCAGGAGCAATGCAACCTTTCCTGGGGAACATACCGAAAATTTTTGCAGGATTGGCTGACAAGAGTTCTACAAATTTATTGACTGTTATTCTTCCTTTGCGAACGCCTTCGCTGTATAATAGTTCAACACGATGCTCAATTGCCGGATGGCCATTTGGTATTTTTGAAAAATCATCTTTACCCAATAATTTTTTCTCCCAGGTAAACGGACAATGATCTGTTGCCACCACCTGTATCAATCCCTGGTTGATGCCAGCCCATAAAGCTTCCTGGTCTTTCTTTTCACGCAAGGGCGGACTCATAACCCATTTGGCTCCTTCAAAATTCTGTTCGTATAAAGAAGCATCCAGTAATAAATATTGAATACAGGTTTCGGCAAATACTTTTTGATTTTCTCTGTTGTTATTTCTTACCGCATTTAATGCGCCTTCGCAGGTCATGTGTACAATATAGCCGGGGCAACCGGTGTAGCCTGATATTGATGCAAAACGTTCCGAGGCTTCGGCCTCGGTAATTTCGGGCTGAGATAAATAATGATAGATGGGTGCCAGATTTCCATCGGCACGATTCTTTGCAATTAAAAAATCAATCATGTCGCCATTGGTTGCATGAACGGTTACCATGCCGCCTCTTTCCTTTACTTCATTCATCAGGCCAACCATTTGCTTATCATCAATCATCAACGCACCTTTATAAGCCATGAATATTTTAAAAGAAGTGATGCCTTCCTTTTCAATCAGATCAACAATTTCTTTGCAGGTATTTTCATTAAAGTCGGTTACTGCCATGTGAAAACTGTAATCACCAACTGCATTTCCATTTGCACGTCCGCTCCATTCATTAAATGCATCGTACAAAGAGTTGCCTTGTTTCTGCAGAATGAAATCAATAACAGTTGTGGTGCCACCATGCAATGCGGCACGGGTTCCGGTTTCGTAGTTATCGCTGCTGAAGGTTCCCATGAAAGGCATTTCTAAATGCACATGCGGATCAATACAGCCAGGGAAAGCCAGTAAGCCTGTTGCATCAATTATATTATCGGCTTGTATATCAAGATTTTTTCCGATAGCAGCAATAGTTTCGCCCTGGATAAAAATATCGCCGGTATAATTATCTGCAGCGCCTATGATATTTACATTCTTAATTAATATGGACATCTTATTTATTTTTAAACCCGATACGTTCTCTTTTCTCCCACTTTAATTTTTGCAGCTTTTCTTCCTCTTTTTCATCAAGCATATTTTCCAAAGCATCGTAAATGCTTTTTAACTGAACATCATGTTCGTCAATTCTATCCCGCAGTTCTTTCAATAAATTTATTGCTGATAAACCGGAATGTGCCAGTTTTTTTAAAGCAATAAATGCCCGAACTATAGCGATATTCATTTTCCTTGCTTTGGGACTTTTTAATACACTGGCTGCCATTGTAACCCCGTGTTCTGTAAAAACATAGGGTAATTTTCTTATGCCGCCCCAACCGGCAGTAGTGGGTAAACTTGATATCACATTTTGTGATATCAAGTTTGATTTTGAACTCATCACAATTTGTGATGTTTTATTATTCTTACTCTCTAATTCCGAATCAGATGATATCACAAATTGTGATATCATCTCTTTCCACTCTTTTGCTGTAAGCCTGAACATAAAGTCCTTTGGAAAACTTTGGATATTTCTCTTTACTGCCTGATTAAATACCCTCGTCTCCACTTCATAAAGTTGAGCAATATCAAAGTCAAGCATAACTTTCTCACACCTTACCTCATAAATCTTACTTTGAATAATCTCAATTTTCATGTTATGCCCTTTTCTTCATCAACAATAAATATACAAAACCACTTACAAAAAACCCGACAAACCATGCATAATGATACAGGTCTGAAATCCAAACCGGGAATGCAGTTGCAGAAATTAATTTTATCTGTAATAAGAAGCCCGGGATGTTTGGAATGATGCCAACCAGTAACGCAATAATGGCTGCTGAATTAAATCCATTGCTGAATTCGTACTGCCCTTTGTGTTGATACAATTCATCAACATTCAATTGTTGTTTTCTTATAAAATAATAATCAGCAATCATGATACCACCAACCGGGCCAAGCAAACTTGAATAAGCGATGAGCCAGGTAAAAATATAACCGTTGGGATCTGCAATTAATTTCCAGGGAAAGATTAAAATGCCGATGATACCTGTAATGTATCCGCCTGTTCTGAAATTTATTTTTTTTGGGGAGAGGTTTGCAAAATCATTAGCCGGGCTAACAATATTGGCTGCAATATTTGTTGCTAAAGTTGAAATGGCAACAGCGATCATCGCAACGCTTACCAATAATTTATTTTCAAATTTACCGGCAAGTACAACCGGATCCCAAATGGTTTCGCCATAAATAATAAATGTGGCAGATGTTACTACCACTCCAATAAAGGCAAACAAAGTCATGGATGGTGGCAAGCCAATTATCTGTCCTTTGATCTGCGCTTTCTGGCTTTTAGCATAGCGTGTAAAATCAGGAATGTTTAATGAAAGCGTTGCCCAAAAACCAACCATGCCTGTTAATGCAGGAAAAAAATATGCCCAGAATGCCCGGCCGGATAATTTTGACGGCTGCGATAATATCGGCCCCAGACCATTACCTGCATTGATTGCCCAGAACAATAATGCCAGTGCGGCGAGTGGTAAAAAGAATGCTTTAAAGACCAATAATTTTTTGATGCTTTCAACGCCGAGGTAAACTACCCACATATTAAGCAGCCAGAAAAGAAAAAAGCAAATGGCAGGACCGGTCTCTAAACCAAATGAATCAGGAAAAATTTGCGGTAAGGTTGCTAATGAGGGAACCCATAATTTCATCATCTGGTAAATGGCGAAGCCGCCGATCCAGGTTTGAATACCAAACCAACCGCATGCAACAATTGCTCTTAGCATGGCCGGAATATTTGCACCCTTCGTTCCAAAACTTGCTCTTGCAAAAACAGGAAATGGAATTCCATATTTAGCACCGGCATGTCCGTTCAATATCATCGGAATTAAAACAACAGTATTGCCAATAAATATTGTTAAGATAGATTGCCACCAGTTCATACCACCTTCAATTAATGAACTTGCCAGCATGTATGTAGGAATGCAGAGACTCATGCTTATCCATAATGCAGCATAGTTCCAGGTGCCCCATGTGCGTTTGTGTTGGGGGATGGGTGCAAGGTCTTCGTTGATGAGAGAAGGCTCAGGCATGTTTGGGTTCTCTGTCATATTTATTTTTGGCAAAGAGGATGAAAGAGAAAAATAGGCAAAGGAGGAAGCACTACTCTTTCAACTCCTTTTCTCCTTTAACCTCTTAGCTAATATTTTCGTCTGCTATCTTTATCGCCTCACTAATTATCGCTAATCCTTCGTCAATCTGTTCATTAGTAACGCACAATGGTGGAGCAACAAAAATATAACTCCATCTTACAAAAGTGTACAGCCCAAGTTCTTTTAACTTAGCTGCTACTTTATTCATCACAACCATTTCATCAGGCTTTGCATTGAATGGCGCCATTGGTTCTTTGGTTGTTCTGTTCTTTACTAATTCAATACAACCTAACAAACCAGTGTTTCTAAAATCTCCTACACTCGGGTGTTTTTGTTTTAGCAAGGCTAACTGTTCATCCATATATTTTCCCATGGCCACAGTATTTTCAATCAGGCCATCATCTTCATAAATTTTCAAAGTTGCTAAAGCCGCCGCACAACTAACCGGGTGTGCAGAATAAGTTAGTCCCAGTGCCATCACACTGTCGTCATATTTTGCAGCAATTTTATCACTCACCATTAAACAACCAAATGGCAAATAACCACAGGTTAATCCCTTTGCCATGCAGATCATATCCGGCACGATATCATGATTTTGAAAACCAAACCATTTACCCGTACGACCAAAGCCACTCATCACCTCATCCATAATTAATAAGATGCCATGCTGATTGCATATTTCTCTTACTGCTTTTAAATAACCTTTTGGATATTGCAAACAACCCGATGAACCCGATTCTCCTTCCAGCAAAAT
>JAYUTS010000353.1:0-4813 GCA_043754995.1 Chitinophagaceae bacterium | reverse complement strand
TGCCGTTAATGTTGAATCAATAAGATATTTAGAAACCAATACGAACAACAAGGGTCCTGCTTGAAAGAGCAGGATTTTTTATTAGTACTTTTAAGCATGAGCTATATCACCCTCTATTCTTTCGATAATTATATTAACGCTAATCTGCGCATGATGCAACTGCAGGAAGAAGGTATCAACTGCTGGCTCAAAGATGAATACACTGTTACCATTGATCCCATCTTAACCAACGCCATCGGTGGTATAAAACTCATGGTGCATGAATCACAAAAAGAAAGGGCTGCCGATCTGTTACGCATCATGATCAACAAAGAAAAAGAAAACAGGCCTTGCCCCAATTGCAAATCATTGAATGTAGAATACATCGTTACCAACCGCAAACCCTCTAATTGGTTCAGCGCAATCTTTACTTTTCTTATTGGCGATTATGCCATCGGAGCCAATAGGGTCTATCATTGTTTTGATTGCGGAACTGAATTTGAAAATGTGCAGGAAAAAGTAAGCACTTCTGAACAGCAAACTGAACCGCTAAAAGACTAATTATAAAAAATCAATATACTGTTTCTTTTTCCTTCGTAACTTTTGCCTTTAATCAACTCGCCATGTGGAAAAATTTGCTGGATCATTTTCAAACTTTGGAACATCGTCCGTTGGAACGCATGGCTATTCTTGTTGGCGGGTTATTGTTGTTCTGGATCATTGAAGGTGCTATTCCTCTTTTCTCTTTGAAGTATAAAAAAACAAAACTGCACCATGCAGGAGTCAACTTTGTCTTCACCGTTATCCATCTCATCATTCATACCTTTCTTGCTATTCTTATCATCAAGTTATCCGACTGGTGCCTGGCCACCGATTTTGGTTTAGTGTATTGGTTCAATGCCAATATTCTTGCTACCATTTTCATTGGCGTGCTGGCACTCGATTTCAGTAGCTGGCTGGTGCATTTGGTCATGCACAAGGTTCCATTACTCTGGCGTTTTCATCTCATTCATCACAGCGATACCAATGTAGATGTTACAACAGGTTTGCGTCATCACCCCGGCGATAGTTTATTAAGAGGTGTTTTTTTTCTATTGCTCATTTTTGTTTCAGGAGCGCCCATGTACAGTGTTATGATTTATCAAACGCTGGTGGTATTGTCAACTGCTTTTACACATGCCAATATCCGGTTAAACCCAGTGCTTGACAAAGTATTGAGCTTTTTTCTCATTTCACCTAACATGCATAAGGTGCATCATCACTGGAAACAACCTTATACCGACAGCAATTACGGAGCAGTGTTCTCCATCTGGGATCGTTTGCTCGGTACATTTAAAAGCTTAGATATTAAGCAGGTTCGTTATGGTCTTGATCGGTATTACCCTGAAGAAAAAGACGAGGATGTGTTGATGCTGCTGAAAAAGCCGTTTGGGAAATTGGATCAATAAGTACAATTTTGGCTTATTCCAAAGACTCTAATAAAAGTCTTTGCTTTTTATCATCAAGACTATTTTTACCAACCTGATAACAATAACTGGCTGCAGGAAAAAATAAAATCGTTATGCCACCAGCTTTTTTTACACCCGTTTCGTTTATTGATGTTGCAAAAACCTTTTTCTTACCATTTTCTACAGAATACTTAATTAAAGACTTTAATTTTCCCGGATTATTAAAGTAAATGTTGCTCCATTTTACCTCAAGTACCCACTTAGGTTTATTCGATGTTTCTGTCATTATCATGTCTACCTCACCAGAGTTCCAAGCTGCATAATGGAGAGGTACATCACCCCAGTGCATCCATTGTGAAAATATTGCAGTTTCTACCATTTGCCCCATATGCTCATCATCAACTTTAACTGGTGAAAATAAAGCACAGCGCATAGATGGGTTCGTGAGATAAATTTTAAACCTTGCAGCCCTTAAAAATCGTTTTGTATTTATACCAACAGGATAAATTACTTTGATAAGAAAAGCAGCTTCTAAATATTCAATATATTTTTTTATAGTAACCTTATCTACTCCTGATTGTTTGCTTAACTCTTCAAGATTAAATTCGTTCCCTGTGTTATATGCAATAACATTAAACAGAGCATTAAGCTCTTGTACATCTCTTATTCCATAAAGGCTTGGCAAATCTCTCAACAGGACTTTGTCAATTATATCATTTCGAATATATTGTCCAGGATCTGCCTGTATTTGTGGGTTAAAAACAACTTCTGGATATCCTCCAAAATTTATGTAGTCAATAAAGTGCTGATTAAATGCTTCATAATGATGTGATCCTGTAAAAGTAAAAACACCCCATTCTTCATCATTAATTGTTACTTTCTTAAGTAAATGCTGTTGTTCCTTCAGATGAATGTATTCATGAAAAGTGAGTGGTGGCAACGTAAAATCTGTAAAGCGGCCAGCACCAGATTCGTTACTTTTCAATTTTAAAGCAGCCGCTGCTGATCCAGATACAATAAACTTTGTGTCATGAAAAGAATCAACCAGGGTTTTAAGGTGTATTTCCCATTCTTTAAGATATTGGATTTCGTCGAAAAAAATATAAAATTGATCTGGCGAATCATCTCCCAAAGCTTTTTTGCACAAGCTGAATAATTGCTCCAATCCAATATTATTGTAAATCGGAGTTTCCACAGATATGTAACATATTTTTTGAGGTATAACTCCGTCATCTATTAATTGCTGTATTGTTTGAAAAAGCATAACTGTTTTACCCGCCCTTCTTGGCCCCATTAAAACAACTGCACGCTTTATACTTTTTTGAATCACCAATCCATAAAACAAATCAAAATATAAGCGCTTTTTCCATTGCTTATAAAAATTTGGAATGCTTTTCTTTTCCCACCACGGATTATCCAACCTTAGTCGTTCAATTATTTGTTCTTCGGAAAAGGGCCTGATTTTCATTAATGAGTTTTTATAAAAATACAAAATAAGAATATTTATTTGTTCTTATTTTTATAAAACATTGTAATCAATTGACTGTTATTAGTTTGGCTTATTTATAATAAGCCTCTTTTAATTAATGGTTAAGAAACTGGAAAATAGACTTATGATAAAAAACAAAAATAAAAAAATTATTTTTTGTATAACTATTTTATTATCAATTAATTAATGTCAGTAACTATCGTTATCTACCAGCTACTAAAAAAAAGATGGTACTTTGTGTTGCATAGTACTGAATTTTTTCTTAGCTTTGTTTTGTCAATGAAATTACGCTTAGCAGAACCTGGATAATAGAAAGAGGGAAGAGCTCCCCGATTAACATTCGCCACTTGCTGCCAGCCAAACAAAACAAACTCCTCAGGTTATGAATATCGAGAACACACAAAGCCAGATGCGCAAGGGAGTACTGGAATTTTGCATTCTCTCCGTTATCAAACGGGGCGAAGTTTACCCCAGTGATATTATTGAGGAAATGAAAAAGGCAAACCTTAACATCCTCGAAGGAACCCTCTATCCGCTTCTTACCCGTTTAAAAAATGCCGACTTCCTTACCTACCGTTGGGTAGAAAGCAGCAGCGGCCCGCCCCGCAAATATTTTTCGTTAACCGAAAAGGGTGCGGCTTTTTATAAAGAGCTGGAACAAACCTGGAACGAAATGTCCAATGCCGTACAAACTGTTACCAAACAGAACGGAAGGTCAAATGCAACTGTTACCGGCGAAACAATCACAGTCCATCCTTCATCGGATAATGAAAATCCACTTTAACCATTAAACTGTTATTATCATGAAAAAGGTCATAAATATAAACTTCAAGGGCCGGGTGATCCCCATCGAAGAAGCGGCTTTTGAACAATTACAAAAATACACTGAGAGCCTGCGCCGTTACTTTGCCAATGAAGAAGGCCGTGATGAGATCATCAATGATATTGAAGATCGTATTGCCGAGCTCTTTGATGAAGAACTGAAAAAAGGCGCAACCTGTATTACCGAAGCAAGTGTAAGCAGCATTACTGCAAGTATGGGCAGTGTAGAAGATTTTGAACAAATGGATAATGATGGAACAACCTCATCAACCAATGGACACAGCAGTGCTTCTTCATCAACTTCTTCAACTTATGCAGGAAGTGAAGAAACAACAAGAGGAAGTTTAAGCCGTAACGGGAATGATAAGATACTGGGTGGTGTGTGCAGTGGATTAGCCAATTATTTAAAGATTGATCCAACAATTGTCCGCATCTTATTTGCTCTCATCACCTTTGGTGGTTTTGGTACAGGCGTATTGATCTATATTATTATGTGGATCATTCTTCCCATCAGGGATTTAAAAACAAATGTGCGCAAGCGTTTGTTCCGCAGCCCCGATGATAAAGTGATTGGTGGTGTGGCCGGTGGTTTAGCTAACTATTTTAATATTCCGGTGTGGGTTCCACGTGTGGTATTTTGTTTACCCCTGATCCTGGGTGTGATCACCTCTATTTTCCGGAACGCATGGTTTGATTTTAATTTTGAACCCGACATTGTATTTGGTGGTTTTGGCGGAACGCTGTTTGTAACCTATATCATTTTATGGATCGTTTTACCATTAGCGAGCAGCGCTACAGATAAATTACAAATGCGTGGTGAAAAAATTGATGTGAACAGTATTAAAAATGCTGTGCAGGAAGAATTAGGTGGCGGCACTGTAAAAGAACGTGCTGCACAAATGACTGAAGAAATAAAAGAAGGTGCACAGAGAATGAGTGCAACCATTACCGAAGGTGCACAACGTGTAGGTGCTGAGATCAGTTCAAAAAGCAAAGCCTTTGCTGTTGAAGCGGCTCCTGTTGCCAGAAGCACAGGTGCAGGAATAGGCCATGCAATTGGTGTGTTGTTTAAAGC
>JAYUTS010000352.1:0-2191 GCA_043754995.1 Chitinophagaceae bacterium | reverse complement strand
GTAGAAACTTTTTAAAGGGTGGACGGAATGTGATCTATCGCCAAACCGCCAATGCATCTTATAATTTACCGTTGGCAAAAATTCCTGCTTTCTTTGGTAACAGTTTTCCTAATTGCAAGTTGGCAGCCACATCAAACTGGTAAAAGAATTCACGGCTTCGTTCATTTACTCTTTGTTCAATGGTACCAAAACCAGCACTACGTGCAGAGCCTGATACAGTAAGTGTTCCCAGATCGGCGAGTTGAATATCCATTCTTCCTGTTCCAGCCCATCCACCTTTTTCATCCAAACCACTTAACCGAAGTTCATTGATCCATACTTCAGCACAAACAGTGGCTGTGTTATCATTCTTATTATTTTCAACAGCAACTAAGAATCCTTTTACTTCACCAAGATTCGGATTACCCATCACACTCCAGCGGATACCATTGCCTCTGTCTTCAGAAAAAAGATTGGCAACCGAACCACTCCGTCTTAATTTAAAACGAACCAACTCTTCGAGGTTTACATCAAACTGGTTGGCGTTGGGCCATTGTGCACTCGAATCATCATCAGGTTTTGGTCTTGGATAGTATCCCCACTTCGTTACTTTCAATGGCATACGTACTTCATAAAAGTTATTGATGAAGTCGGTACCAAAACGAATGACTGCCAATACTTCTCCATCTCTTAAAGCATCAACCTTACCTCTCGATTCTGTATGCATGAACATGCGTACACGTTTGTATTGACGCAGATCAAGATTGGTTGATTTGAAAACGGCACGGCTATCACCATCCTGCAAATCGCACAACTGCAAACTGAGTGATGCTTCATTCTGTAAAAGGTTAATACCATTATTACTTAACTGCTGTACACGTTCAACACCTTGCGGAGTAACATAGTTAACAGGAGTGCGGTTATCATTCTCTTCAATATTTACTGCTGTAATATTAAATGATGTAGTGGCCAGATTTTGTAAAGGTTTATACACACCGGTTGAATCTAATGCATACTGGAAAGAACGCCATGTATTACGCACCAGTTCTAACTTTCCAAAACGAACCACCGTGTTATCTTGAAACCCGGTCATGAACATCCGCATAAAACGGATGGATTTAAAATCAGGAATATTGCCCACCTTCTGTTCATATTGCTTGATGGGGATACGGAAGAGATACCAGGTTTCCTTTCTAGAATTTCCATCGGCGAGTTTTACATCTACCTCTCTTCTGTCGGCGATATAGTTTTGACCCACCTGCATCAATGGATCATTCTTGGGTCTTAATTCCAGATGGTATTGAAAAAATTCTTCAACTTCATTCAATGTATTATCTCTGTTGAGATCTTCATTATCGGGATACAAGGTTGATGCAGATGTGTATTCAATATTATTATTTGCAACCGGGCTGTTACCCTGTGGGTTGTTGAAGTTTTTATAGCGTTCTAAAATGCCTGTATTGTCCGATTGGTCCTGGCGGAAGTGTTGATAGTTATCGCTGCTGGGATCTTTGAACAACGATTGATAGGCTGCTCCACTTCCAATGATACTGTTAATACCTGAAAGGAATTGTGCATACATTTTTTGTTCTGATGTATCTGTTCTTCCATCAAAACCAACATCCTGTTGTGAACGTTCTTCTACAATATTACTAAAGGCCTGTGCTATCTGAATAGGATTGCGTGGAACTCTCGACCAGTTGCTGGTATCTTCTCTTGCAGGTGTTTGAATGGTGCTTAATCCATTTTCATAAAAACGACGTCCATCCTTTAAAATGTCTTCAGAAATATTTCCGAGATTGAAATATAACTGTCCACCTGTACTTGTTGGATTCAAAATAAAAGGGTCCTGCACCCATGTTTCAATGAACTCAATATTGTTGGTTTCAAAATCAATCTGGTCGATGGCACGCATAATACCACCCCACCTATTTTTTGGATTTAGCAATTTACCATTGCTGGGATTGATGCTTCCGCTTCTTGCATCAAAGTTATACGGACCTCTGTCGGATGGAAAGAACGACAGATCAAAAGTGATCAATTGATTTTGTCCGAGATCAGGTGTTACCTGTGGAAAAATTTCCTGCCGGTTCACAAAACGTACACGTGGATCTGACAGTTCAATTAAATTATTTCCCAATGGATTGTTTGGATCACGACGTTGTTGTAATACCGGTTCAATATTATACCAGGCCATTTTAGCACGGTTGTA
>JAYUTS010000351.1:0-4818 GCA_043754995.1 Chitinophagaceae bacterium | reverse complement strand
AAGATGGTGTTACTGTAGCAAAAGAAATTGAACTGGATGATCCCATTGAAAACATGGGTGCTCAAATGGTGAAAGAAGTAGCTTCCAAAACTGCTGATATTGCAGGCGATGGTACTACAACTGCAACTGTACTGGCACAATCCATCATCAGCGAAGGATTGAAAATGGTAGCAGCAGGTGCAAACCCCATGGATCTGAAACGTGGTATTGATAAAGCAGTAAGACTAGTGGTTGAAAATTTAAAAAGTCAATCACAAACAGTTGGCAACGACAGCAAAAAAATTCAGCAGGTTGCCACTATTTCTGCCAACAACGATGAAACAATTGGTAAACTGATTGCTGAAGCATTTGCAAAAGTGGGTAAAGAAGGTGTGATTACTGTTGAAGAAGCAAAAGGTACAGATACAACTGTTGATGTAGTAGAAGGTATGCAGTTCGATCGTGGATACATTTCTCCCTACTTTGTAACAAACAGCGAAAAAATGGAAGTGGAATTGCAGAATCCATACATCCTGATCTATGATAAAAAGATCAGCGCAATGAAAGACATCCTCCACATTTTGGAGAAAGTTGCTCAAAGTGGCCGTCCATTAGTAATCATTGCTGAAGACCTGGAAGGTGAAGCATTAGCAACATTGGTTGTTAACAAACTCCGTGGAACGTTGAAAGTGGCTGCTGTAAAGGCTCCCGGCTTTGGCGACCGCAGAAAAGAAATGCTTACTGATATTGCTATCCTCACCGGAGGTATCGTTATCAGCGAAGAGCAGGGTTACAAATTAGAGAATGCAGATTTAACTTACTTAGGTCAGGCATCTTCTATTACCATTGATAAAGACAATACAACAGTTGTTGGTGGTAAGGGTGTTAAGAAAGACATTACGAACCGTGTAAATCAAATTAAAGCACAGGTTGAGAATACAACTTCTGATTACGATAAAGAAAAATTACAGGAACGTTTGGCTAAGTTAGCCGGTGGTGTTGCTGTATTGTATATTGGTGCTGCAACTGAAATGGAAATGAAAGAAAAGAAAGACCGTGTGGATGATGCACTTCATGCAACAAGAGCTGCAGTGGAAGAAGGTATTGTTCCCGGTGGTGGTGTTGCTTATATCCGTGCCATTGATGCTTTGGATGCAAAAGTGCGTGGACAAATTGAAGATGAGCAAACAGGTATGCAGATCGTTCGCCGTGCATTAGAAGAACCACTCCGTATCTTAACTGCAAACGCAGGTATTGATGGTTCAATTGTTGTACAAAAAATTAAAGAAGGTAAAGGCGATTATGGTTTCAATGCCCGTACAGAAGTGTATGAGAACCTGTTTAAAGCAGGTGTTATTGATCCCACAAAAGTGGCCCGTGTAGCATTGGAAAATGCAGCATCTATAGCAGGTATGTTGTTAACAACAGAAGCTGTAATTGCTGATAAGCCAAAGAAAGAAGATGCACATGCACATGGCGCTCCTGATATGGGCGGCATGGGAGGTTATTAATACATTACCCCGTCTGACGTCCTCGTCTGACGTCCTCGTCTGCACGGGAAATTAAAATCACAATCCCGCCACGCTTCATGTGTGGCGGGATTTTTTATTGAATAATACCGAATATAAACAGTACTTAGTCCAAAGCAGTTCTAAGTCGGCATAATACCATCTAAGATTTCCACGTCGTCCTTTGGACTACTTAGTAAATCAAGATGGTATTAGAGTTGAGCGGTTACATTTCCTCTTTATTAAATTCATACGATTGATAGTTGAGGATAAATTCACAATGCGGCAGTATTGTTTTGAGTTCCTGCATTTTTTCTTTGATTACCCCATCCGGTGGTATTGACAGCAGTATTACTTTTAATTTTTGCAGGGCACTAAGTTTGGTTAATCCATGCAATGTAACAGAAGTACCACCAAGATGCAGAAGTTCCAGGTCTGTTAATTGGTTGAGATACTGCATGCAATTATCATCAATTGCAGCAATGCCTTTCAACCGGAGTTCTTTTAGTTGCTCAAGCTTTGTTAAGTGTTTGATGCCTTCAATGGTAATACCTGCTTCATCGAGGTCGAGCATGTTGATGGATTTTACTTTGCTCAGCATCATCAACAGATAATCATCTTCTACATGATCCCATATTCTGAAATTGACTCTATCAATGTGCACAGGAACTTCCACAAGATTTTTTGGTATGTTGAAATAATAAAAGGCAGACCAGAATTGCTGCTCTCTTATTTTTTCCTGTTTCTTTTTTCGCAAGTATATAAGGTTAAATAAAATGAATGATAAAATGAAAACAGACTAAGTTAGGCAATCTGCGTTTAGAGTTTTCGATTGATATTTATTCATACTGTTGTTGCAGGTTTAAGAGTATATACAAACCATCCTTGTGTACCATTGCATAGCCATGCAGATGCATAGCCCGCTTTCAAAATAAGTTCAGCAGCTTCGGCTGATCGTCCACCGCCTTTTCCACAAGCCGTTACATAAAACAGATGCTTGCTGAAATGCACGATTTCCTTTTCTAACCCCGGCAATGGAATGTTAACAGCACCGGGAATATGTTGTTCATCATATTCTTCTTTGCTTCTTACATCAATGACAACAATATGTTCCTTTGCTTTCAATTTTTGCTGTAAGTGTTCAGGAGCAATGCAGTTTGTGAACGTTTCCATATTACTGTTTATTTTTTTGTGTAAACCGGTACCATGATTTTTTAGTGTTGCTGTTAGCACAACGCATACGATAATAAATGATGAAAGCAGACAGTAATGTGAGCAGACCAATAAAGAGGATGGCTGCATTCATGCTGAACAGATCGGCAATAATACCCGTTAAGATGGCGCCGATGGCATAACCCAGATCACGCCAGAAGCGAAAGATGCCAATGCTTTTAGCCCTGTCCTGCGGATGAGTATTTTCAGCAACAGTTGCCAGGAAGGTTGGATATACCATGGCTGTTCCCCAACCAAGCACGGCCGATAAGACTATAAAATGAATCATGGATGCTGCCCACAGCAATGAAATTAATGCAAGCGCCTGCAGTAACATACCTGTGTACAGCAAATCTTTTTTACAATAACGATCAGCCATTTTTCCTGTAAACAATTGCCCGATTCCCCACACAGCAGGATAAACAGATGTTACAATACCAATCTGTTCCAATGTAAATTGTTTGGATGCCAGCATAATGGGAAAGATGCCCCACACCATACCATCGTTCAGGTTGTTGATGAGGCCGGCCTGTGTAACAGCACCCAGGTTTTTGTTTTTCCAGGTGGTATCCCAAAAACTATTTTTCAGTAGTGGAACAAGACTGGTTGCAGTTTCTTTTGCTACATGATGTTTGGTATCCCTGATAAAGAACAGGCTTCCCAATAAACCTGCAACAGCTAATACAATACCGATATAAAATGGGTAGGGTCTTAATCCGTATTTACCTGCAACCCAGGCGGTGAAAAAAGCAATAACAGCTACTGAAAGATAACCTGCAAATTCATTTAAACCCATCGCAAAGCCCCGTTGTTTTTCACCAACTAAATCAATCTTCATAACTACTGTGCTCGACCATGTTAATCCCTGGTTGATACCCAATAGCATATTCGCTGCAATGATCCAGTTCCAGTCGGGTGCATACATTAATAGGAAAGGAATCGGTAAACCAATAATCCAGCCTGTAACCAATAAATTTTTTCGGCCGAATTTGTTGGCAAGTGTTCCCGTGTAATAATTAGTAATGGCTTTTACAATGCCAAACACTACAATAAATGAGAGGATGGCTGATTTAGCAGCTATGGCAAATTCCTGTTCTGCAATCTGCGGAAGAATGGAACGTTCAAGCCCCACCATGCCGCCAACAAAACCATTGATGATGACCAGTAATGTAAATTGTTTCCAGTTTTCTTTTAATCCGGGTTGAACGCTTTTCATGCAAAGCAAAATTCAACAACAGAAACTGCAAACCGCTTTACATATGATAAGTAATTACTTCATTGCCCGGATGCGGCTGAGGCTTACGGGTGTAATACCAAGATAAGAAGCAATGAATTTCAATGGCACCCGTTTCAATACATCGGGATGATCGTTGAGCAGGTTTTGATAGCGTTCTTCGGCTGTATGAAACTGCAGACTTTCCAAACGGTTCACCGTTTTTACATAAGCTTCTTCAAATAGCTTACGGAACAAACGTTCAAGCTGTGGGTAATCATCGTATAATTTAAACAAAGCCGGTGAGCTGATGGCAATCAACTCTGTATCTTCAATAGCCTGGATCGCTTTCCTGGAAGGTTTTCCGGAGAATAAACTTTCTGCTCTTGCAACAATGGCATTTTCAAATTCAAAACTTTCCGTTACATCAATACCATCTTTAAAATAATAAATACGCAGCGCTCCTTTTTTTATAAAGTAAATGCTGCGGCAGGTATGGCCAATGGGTTGCACATCCGTATTCTTCTTAAAGGAAACGTCTTTACAGATAGATGCCAATGCATTCAGTGCTTCTGCTGAAACAGGATGAATGGATTTGATATAAGCCTGAAGTTGTTGCATGTATTCGGTTGCTAAAATAAGTAAAGGAAGGGACGTGGCTGCAGCATCTTTTTTACAAAAGTTCAATCATATTAGTTGCAGCTTTTAAAGTTCACCGGTTTAAAAAAATTACAAATTCTCCAGTACATTCCTGTAACCCCGGCCAATGGGGATTGATATGCCATTCACTTCCACCATTTCGGCTGTGTAGGATTCAATCTTGCTGATGGAGATGATAAAAGACCGGTGGATTCGTTTAAACAAATGTGCAGGCAGCAGCTCCTCCATTTCATGCGTGCTTATTTT
>JAYUTS010000350.1:0-4819 GCA_043754995.1 Chitinophagaceae bacterium | reverse complement strand
ATAAGTTTTTTATGACGGTGAGCCGCTACAATGAAAGAGACGGCCACAGTGTAGAGTATGGGTTGAAAGAAGTGATCGGAAATAAAAATGATTTTCCCGGTAAAACAAATCTTCACGTAAAACATTCTTCACCGGCGTTAATCCAAATTGAACAATAGGTGTATGCCCATCGCCCTGCGATTGTAAAAAAAGATCGAACTCAATGGTACAATTTTCGGGTAATGGTTTTTGAAGGATAGGATGCACCAAAGAGTTGTGAGCAATATTCAACCACTTACCATCTTTTCCATCAAGGTTTACAACAGCCCCACTGCCTGTGGTATTCCATCCTGCAGGAAAATCATTCAATGCATCTTTCTCAAAATTTTCAGCAAAAATTAATTTTGTACCCGGTACAAAATCAGAAAAAGCTTTTCCGCCACCTGGCAGCGTTGAATCAGCAGTTGCTGTTTGTTTGCCTCCCTTAGTTGTTTTGGTATTGCCTGATTTGCTGGTACTGTCGGAACTCTTCTTCCTGGTATCTTTCTTTTTTACCTCCTTATTAATTTCATCTTCAGTTTTATTTAAACCTTTATCAATTCCTTCATCAATTTTCTGGTTTACACGGTCTTTTACTTTTTGCTCAACACGTTGTGGGATGGTTTGAGCAACTGCATCGAGTTGTAAAAAAAACAGGGCGAAGACAAGAAGCATTTTCATGTTTCAAAATTTTTAAGTTTAATTCAGAAGCGGTTAAAAGGCAGCTTGCATCCAGCAACTGACACACAGCATGTCTCACACAACAAATATTGATATAATTTACTCCCCTGTCAATTACACATTCGGGTAAGATGAGCTATTGCTTTAATTGAATTTGATGATATTGTGTTGCAATGCCTTTGCAACAGCTTCGGTGCCGCAGCTTACATGGAGTTTGTTATAGATATTATGCAGATGTTTCTTAACGGTATCAATGGCAATATTGCCTTTGGCAGCAATCATTTTATAAGAATTACCCTGCACCAGCATTTCCAGTATTTCTTTTTCCCTTTCACTTAAATTAAATGCTGTATTTGCCGGCAGATTCTGTTTTCGGAAATGCTGAAATACTTTCTGTGCAACAAAAGGACTCATTGGTGAGCCTCCTTCCGCCAGGTCCTGTAAACCCTGTATTAATTTTAGGGGTGAAGTGTTTTTCAGTAAATAACCATTTGCCCCGCTGCAGATACAATCAAAAATGCGGTTGTCATCATCGAATACGGTGTACATCACTACTTTGATAGTTGGAAACTCTGCTTTAATTTTTTTCACTCCTTCAATCCCGTTCATGATGGGCATATCAATATCCATAATCACCAGCTCAGGCTGCAACAGGTCCATTTGCTCCACCACTTTTGTACAATCGGGAAAAGCGCCTATTACATCAAACCCACTATCATCATTCAACAGCAGTTCCAATGATTGACGCAAACGGGCGTTGTCTTCATATATAACAAGAGTAGTTGACATCCTTACAAAATTAAATCTCTTATGGCCAAAAGCAATTACCCTTTCGGGTAAGCAGTTACACCTTTATTTTCATACTCAATAAGATGGTGGTTCCTTTCTCCGGTTCCGATTGCACCTGTAAACTGCTATTCCATTTATCGGCCCGTTGCTTCATATTCTGAACTCCATTACCCATTCTTGTGTTTTTTAAATCGAATCCTTTTCCATTGTCAGCAATTTTTAAATGAATCTGGTGATTTCCCGTATGAACTTCTATTACTGCATCGGTTGCTTTAGAATATTTCACAAGGTTGTTCACCGCTTCTTTAAAAATGAGATAAAAATCACGACGTTGATCCATGGGCATTGTTAACTTCTCCATATCTGCAGGAAATCTCAATTGTGCAGCAATGTCTTTTCCTTCGAGTATATCAGCCGCATACCGTTTCATACGTATAAATAAATGATCGAGGTCGTCGTACTGCGGATTAATGTTCCAGACAATATCTGATAGTGATTCACTGATGCGTTGTATATCATCGCCTGCTTTAGCCAGGTAGCTTTTTGCTTTTTCCGGGTCGGCTACATTTCGTTTGGTGAGCTCATTGAGGATATTGATATTGCTGAGTGAAGCGCCAATATCATCGTGCAGGTTACTGGATATATCGTTGCGTATATGCAGCAACTGCTGCTGCTGCTCCAGTTTTTTCTTTAACTTAAAACGATTAAACAAAATACCTGCAAATAGCGTAAGTAATACAACTCCTGCTATAACAATATTCTGTAACAGCTTCTGCCCTTTTAATTCTTTTTCACGCAACTCTTTTTCAGCAATAGAAAGCCGGAGTTGCTGTTGCGACAACTGATAAGCCTGTTCATTATTCTTTGCCAGCAGCAGTTGTTTCTCCAGTTCTTCCTGTGTTTTTTGAAAATCAATTTCCTGTAATTCCTGTTGCTGCGATAATAATTTTATTTCATTTTCTTTTTGCTTTGCTCCCAGCAGGTTACCTGCTATAACAGCTTTTTGCTTTTCTATTTCCAGTTGATTGATGCGTTGATCGGTGTAGAGTTTTTTTATTTCATTATCTTTTTTCTCGGTTTCATAACGGGTGGCAATTTCAGCAATGGAAGATTGTGTTTTTTCTGAGATTACACTGTCTTTATACAGAATATACTTCCTGTAATTTTCATAAGCTGCTGCATAGTTTTTCCGCTCATCGTAAAACGTATATAACTGAAAATAAAAATCCCGGCGATTTATTTTATCGGGCAGGTTTTTTATCAGTTCATATGATTTGTTATAGTAGGAAACAATAACAGCAGAATCTTTATTTAATTGCCGGCTCACAGTACCGGCAGCCATATACCGGCGGGCCAGCATGGCAAGGTTTTTCTTATCTTTTTCCAGTAAGGCAATGGCTTTTAATTCAAACTCCAATGCTTCAACGGGTTTTTTATTGGTACTGTATAATTGTGCCGCAGTAACATATGAATGAATAATTCTTGCTTCCTGCTTACTCTGCAGTGCATACTTAACACATAGCTGCAGATACTTTTCTGCTTCTTCCTGATTGATTCCAATATAAAACTGGCTGATGTTGCAACAACCCAGTGAAAGCCTTGAAACATCCCCTGTCTTTTCTCTATATACCAACGACTGTTTTGCATACACGATAGCTTTCTCCCGTTGATTTAAACTATAGTAAACCGTAGAAAGATTATTTAACGCAACTGCAATTTCGCCATACTGACCGGGGAAATACTTTTCATAAATACTGATTGACTGAATAAGGTATGTAGCCTGTTTGCTCAGATCCCCTTTCCTTCCCCATGTATATCCCAAATCATTATAAGCCAAAGCCGCATAACGGGTTGGATGTTTGGCAAGATAATATTGCAGACTTTTCTCAAATAATGGAATGGCATCATCAAACTGGTTGCTGTACATTTTTACCTGTGCCATCTGCATCCAGGTAATGGCAGTGATCATTGAATCTTTGATCTGCAATCCAATTTTATTAACAGCGATTGCATTTTCCTCTGCTTTTTTTAAATCATCCTTATCAATGTAAACATCAGTTGCTTCTATTAATGCATAAGCCTGCCCTTTCTTAAAATTCTTTAGCTTACTTAAATTCTCTGCCTTATCACAATAAAAAAGTGCCGAGTCGTAATTGCCATTGGTGAAAAAATCTTCTGCCTGATTAATCAATGAAAAAATGGCCGATGAGTCTGCAACAGTATAAGAAGACTGTGCCGATACATCTTCAACAATGGTGAATAAGGTTAAGATCAACAGAAAATACGTTCGCATATGAAAGCTGGGTTCAGTTCTGAAAAAATACAACTTATTATGAAACTCAGGGAAGGTTAACTTTGCAGGATGGATTCAACACAACGCCTTGTACTGTTTGATGGTGTTTGCAACTTTTGTAATTTCTGGATACAGTTTGCTTTGAAGCGTGATCAAAAAGGGAAATTAAAATTTACTTCATTACAGGGTGAAACAGCACATCAACTGTTACCCCGGTATCATATTGACCCAACAGTTCTTACTTCAGTTATATTTATTGATGATGGAAAAGTGTACAGGGAATCATCGGCCGCCCTGCGTGTATGCCGCTATTTAGATGGTGGCTGGAAACTTTTGTATGGGTTGATGATCATTCCCGTTTTTATCCGTGATGGTATTTATAAATGGATAGGCCGTAACCGTTACAAATGGTTTGGTAAAACGGAAACTTGTATGTTGCCAACACCTGAACAAAGAACAAGATTCTTAGATTAACATTCTTACTTCTTACTTCAACTCTACTTCCCCTTTCATATAAAAAACACATTCACCTCCCATCATTACTCTTTCATTGTTTAATTGTTCACAATGAATAGTACCTCCACGTTTACTTAATTGTTTGGCCAGCATTTTTTTCCTGTCGAGTTTTTCACTCCAGAAAGGGATCAGTTGAGAATGTGCTGAACCGGTTACGGGGTCTTCATTAATGCCGGCTGAAGGAGCAAAAAATCTTGAAACAAAATCAACCTTATCGCCTTTTGCAGTAAGGATAACCATTGCTCCGGTTTTTTTTAATGCAGTAAAATCAGGTTTTGCATTTACCACTTCAGCTTCGGTGTTCACTTCAATCAATAAGTCTCTGTATTGATAAGCACCTGTTATTTCTTTTACACCGAGTATGGCTGCCATATCTTCGGGATAGTCAGTTATCCGCTCAGGCTTCCAGGAAGGGAAATCCATTTCGTACAAATCATTTTTCTTTTCAACTTTCAATAACCCACTCTTTGAATGAAAAGTAACGGACGTTTTTGTATACCCGAGGATGGCATATAAAACAAA
>JAYUTS010000349.1:0-2198 GCA_043754995.1 Chitinophagaceae bacterium | reverse complement strand
CTTTTGATTGCCCCCAGGTATAAAACACTTTCAGATCAATGATCTTTCTTTCGCTCAGCAACCTGAACAAAGGTGCATTATACTGAATAGGATGCGTTGTAATAATAGCAAGACGGAAAGGGTGTTTCGTCAAAACAGGTACTTTATTATTTTCCTTTATATAATTTCAAAATAAAAACTGCCGGGCAATGAACAACTGAACAATTAATTGTTAAGCTGTATACCAAACTCTTTACGAAGCTTATTGCTGAGCCACACGCCTCTCACTATTTTCTTAATAACATTCTTAAACGTTAAGCTGTATTCTTTTTTATTCACTTTTGATATATTCGAGTCATGCACCACATATACCAACGCTTCAAAAGGGATGGGCTGCAGGGTTGCTCCCTGCTGCTCCAGAACTCTTTCCTTCACCCATCCATGATCGGTAAACAGGTTATAATCCTGCCAGTCATCTGAACTAAAGTCTGGTATCCTAACAAGATCTGTATGCAATACATGTGTGGATCCGTTTAAATAACGCATTTGCTTCGAAATCCGCATCAGGTAATTTGTTTTCTCCTTGTATAAATAACCTTTATCCATATACCATCCTTTGGATTTTTTATCTGCTGCGTCTGTTGCAAGAAAAGCAAGAAACCTGTTCGAGAGCAGATCGTCGGCGTCCAAAGCCATGATATAATCGCAGGCTGCTTCTTTGGCAAGTTTAGAACCATAGGTTAGTTTTCTTGCTTTATCCCAACGGCGCACAACCATTTTAGCTGACTTAAACAACAATAAAAGCTCTTCCCGGTGATCAATTTCTTCAAATGATTGATGGCCATAGGGAAACTCAACATACCGGATACGTTCGTCGGTAACAGGATTTTCAGGCATGTCTGTACATACAACGTACACACGGTAGCCAGGATAGGTTTGTTGAAGGATGGATTGAATCGTTTGTCGGAGCAGATCACTTTCTCTCTCCCAATTCACTGATTCCGCTTTTGGTCTGAAAGCTATCACAATTGCAAATTGTATCATATTAAGGATTCACTTTTTTAATAAATACCATGGTTGTATTTAAGATAGAAGCAGGGCCATAAGGAAAATGGCCAATAAATTTTAGTTGTTCCCATTTACGCCCATCCAACAATTCAGGAAATGGATGGAGGTAATACGTTCTGTCTGCATTATCAAGCAATAAAGCTCCATTCATCTTTACTTTTTTAACGGCATGGGCAATACAGGAATGTCTTACCCTTCCATCTACAATTACCAGGTCAAATGAAGCATCAGGATATGCATCAATCGCTGTTGCGTATTTCTTAAACTGCATTTGTTTGTATTCTGCAAAACAGGAGATATAATGATCTGGATTTTTACAATCTCTTTGACTTGTATCAGTATCAGGCTCGGGCTCAAACAACCCATATTCAATATTTATCAATCCCGATTGTTCAATTGCTTTTTTGGTATTGTTATACCATTGTCTGTCATGCTCTGCTGAAATGATATGTGCTGTTTTTTCTGCAAAGAAAAGAGAGGAGCCACCTGAACCGTATTCAAATAGTTGCATGTTTTTATTTAACCATTTCTCCAGGAACCCGATACTGCTGAAAACCAGCCATGGAATCCGGTAGTCCAATGTTCCTTTAGAAGACAACCTGTACAGCCGCCATTGTGAGAAATAAGAGAGATCTTTTATAAACAGATTTAAATGACCCTTCAACAATAAAGACCGGGTAGAAGTAATGCAGTAAACCAGCCAATCCCTGATGATATTTCTCTTAAGCATGTTTTCTATTGTTCGTTTCCCGGCTTCCTTCAATGTTCAATAACGGCAAATCCTTTTCCTGTATAAATAACCGATCAAGCAGTTGAACAAGTTTAGTTGTAACGGCTTTTGCTGAATATTGTTCAAACAGCATGCTGTTGACAGAGTCGGGGTTGAAATTTTTTGCATAGCTGCAAAATTTGTTCCATGTTGTTAACCAGTTGGTATAAATTTTATTGGTTTCTGCTTCTCCATTAAATGAAAGCACAACGCCGGCGCCTGATTCTTCCAGCACTTTTACAGCAGTACTTTCTGTGTGCAGAATTGCCAGCACCGGTTTTCCACTTAGTACTCCCTGGTAGGCCTTGCTTGGTGTATAATGCGGTTCGGTGCTGCCTAAAATAAAAACAGCATCTGCAATATCTAAATGAACCAATACATC
>JAYUTS010000348.1:0-4834 GCA_043754995.1 Chitinophagaceae bacterium | reverse complement strand
TGACAGGTGCTCCCAAACGAAGGGTATTACAACTCATTAATCAATTTGAACAAACCAGGCGGGGGCTGTTTTCGGGTGCTGTTGGTTATATCTCTCCTGGTGGTGATTTTGATTTTAATGTAGTGATCAGGAGCATCCTTTACAATACATCAACCAACTATCTTTCTTATTTGGTGGGGAGTGGAATAACCTTTTACAGCGATGCAGAAAAAGAATACGATGAGTGTTTGTTGAAAGCGAGTGCAATTAAAAATGTATTGACTTAAGTTTTTTTCTTAACCGGTTTCTTCTTCATCTCCGGTAATTCAGATACTTTGGGATACACATCTTTCATGCCTTCATCTCCATAAAAACGCATGAGCAGTTGTACACTTTCACTTAAAATGGTATAACGGTTGTTATTGAAGACCTGCATTTTTTCTTTGGGTAATCGAAGATCAAACGTACTGTTGCCCGCCAGTACTGCATCAAAATTTGGATTCAGTTGGTTGAAGTACATCAGGTCCATCATTAAATTTTTTGACATTACCACCGAGCTGAACTTTCCTGCTATTGCCTGCACATTAATATTCAGGTCTGTTTTCTCTGGTGCAAATTCATTCAGCTTTCCTTGCTGTCCATTATTAACCATTGTTGTTATGCCACCTTTACCTTCCATGATATAAAGTGTGGCAATAAATTTTTTTACATGAGTGCGGCTTTCGGCAGGGAGGTAGTATTGCAGTTTCCAAAAATCACGACTGCCACTTTTTTTAATGGCGCTGTAAACACGGCCCGGTCCACCATTGTAGGCTGCTATTACCAGTAACCAGTCATTCAGGTCGTCATATAAACTGGTGAGGTATTTGGCAGCAGCATGTGTGCTGCGGAAATAATCTGTGCGTTCATCGGCCCATCCATTTACCAGCAAACCATATTCTTTAGCAGTGTAAGGCATAAACTGCCAGGGACCTCTTGCACCAACCCAACTTGTTGCATTTGTGCTTAAACCAGATTCAATAACAGCTAAGTATTTCAGTTCATGAGGCAATCCATATTGCATGAGTACATTATCAATCAACGTAAAATAGGGCATACCCCAGCTTTTCATTTTTTCAAGACTTTTGCCATGACCCCCAAGATAATCCTGTATAAACCCCCATGCCTGTGGATGAATTTGTACATCATAAGGAAGTGCGTTGCTGAACTCCCTGTTTACAAACAAGGTTTTAAATCCATACTTCTCTGCATTGCCTTCGGTATTGATTGTTGAATCAGGAATAAGTCCATTACCAGAAGAATCCTTTTGTGCAAACGACAAAAGAAAACACAGATTGAATAATATGATCAACAATAATTTCTGCATCAACAATTAATTTAAACTGCCTTACTGTGTACTGCGAAGCTCATATAAGAAAGTATTTCAACTGAGCGTAGTAGTATAGCTTTTCATCCATTGATTGCTAAGGCGCAGCAAAGATACCTCATCGAAATGCTTTGTCATCATTTGTAGTCCGAATGGTAACCCGTTACTATGCTGAAAGAGTGGGATAGAGATGGCGGGAATGCCAACAAGATTGGCATAAACCGTGTAAATATCAGCCAGGTACATTTCAATCAGGTTATTATTTTTCTCTCCAATCTTAAACGCAGTTGAAGGTGATACTGGCATCAACAATACCTCTACTTCATTGAATACCAGTTTTGTTTCATTATAAAGCTTACTTCTTACCTGTTGAGCTTTTGTAAAGTAAGCATCATAGTAACCGGCACTTAATACAAAGGTGCCGAGCATAATCCGGCGTTGAACTTCCTTGCCAAATCCATCTGATCGGTTAGCTGAGTAAAATTCTGTTAATTCTTCTTTGATGGGTATTGATTGAATTCCATATCGTACGCCATCATAGCGTGAAAGATTACTGCTTGCTTCTGCTGTGGTTAACACATAATACACAGGAACAATATAATCGATCAGTTCAAAGTCAAGTTCTTTTACCTGGTATCCATCCTTTTTTAATTGAGCAATGAAATTGAGGTGGGTTGTTCTGATTTCTTCATCCAATCCTTCATGCAGTAATGTTTGTTTGAAATAACCGAGAACAGGTTTGGTGGTATCAGCTTCATGAATAGCCGCAGCATAATCAGGAACCGGAAGAGATGAAACAGTACTGTCAAAATCATCGGCACCTGCTATTACAGAAAGAACCAATGCAATATCTTCCACGTTATTAGCCAGTACACCTATCTGGTCGAAACTTGAGCCGTAGGCAATCAATCCATGACGGCTGATTCTTCCATAGCTTGGCTTCATACCAACTACTCCGCAAAAATCAGCAGGTTGCCGAACGGAACCTCCGGTATCGCTTCCAAGACTCACCATGCAAAGGTTTGCCTGTACAGCAACTGCTGAACCACCAGAAGAACCACCGGGTACACGGGTTTCGTCTAACATGTTTTTTACTGCTCCGTAAGATGAATTTTCATTACTGCTACCCATTGCAAATTCATCGCAATTATTAGTGGCAATGATGATAGCATCTTCAGCAAGCAGTCTTTCTACTGCAGTTGAATTGTAAATCGAATGAAATCCTTTCAATATGTTGGAGGCTGCAGAAACAGGATGTTGTTGATAAGCAATTACATCTTTGATGGTAATAACAACACCATGCAATTTGCCGGTTTTTTTTCCAGCTATGCGTAGCTCATCTAACTGTGCGGCTCTTTGTAATGCTTCATCAACAAAGCAGTGAACAAGCGCATTAAGATGTTGTTGCTGCTTTATTTGCGACAGATAAAACTTCACTGCTTCCCTGCAGGATGTTTTATTGTTGAGCAAACTATTATGATAATCCTTTATGGTTGTAAATGGATACAAATAGCTTTACAGCTTCAGTGGATGAAGGAGAAATGTTGAATAAAGAAATTAAGGTTTAGCAGGAGGCGTATCGTTGGTTGTGCTTTCTTCAATTTCTTTACGAACATTGCTTTTAGCATCATTAAACTCACGAATGCCTTTACCAAAGCCACGCATGAGTTCAGGAATTTTACGACCACCAAAGAGGATAAGAATTGCAATGACAATCAGAATAATTTCCTGTGTGCCAAGTACGCCTAAAAGTATGGGTTGAAAATTCATAATATAAAATTTATTGGATAACGAAGTTACAGTTATTTATCAACTGCTTACACAAAGATTTGCATAAAAAAACCTTCTTTAACAGAAGGTTTCAAATGATTTTTTATCCTGAATGATTTAGCGGAGATAATTCTTGCCGCATTTACCGGCTTTGCCATGAGCAGCCTGGTACGGAGAAATTCCACGGTTGCAGGACATCAATAAGAATGTAACAACTGCAAGAGCGAACAATGCTTTTTTCATACCGAAACAAATTATTTAGTTAATAAATAGAGTAAAGATTGTTTCGATAGGTATGGATTTGTACTGTTTTGTGAATCGTAAATATACAAACGAAAACTCAGGTATAAAAGTATAAAGGGAAAGATTTTTCTTTCCCCTTTCGTAAATATGCTTATTTCATACGTTTTTCTTTGATACGGGCACTCTTTCCGCTTCTTTCACGGAGATAGAAGAGTTTTGCACGGCTCACTTTACCAACTTTGTTCAGTTCAACTGAATCAACGTTTGGCGAACTGTACGGGAAAGTACGTTCAACACCAATGCCATCGGAGATCTTACGCACTGTAAATGTAGCAGTTGCGCCTACACCCTGACGTTTAATTACATCTCCACGAAAGCTCTGGATACGTTCTTTACCACCTTCAACGATCTTGTAATTCACGGTAATATTATCACCTGCTTTAAATTTAGGATACTCTTTTTTAGCAGTTAATTGTTCATGTATAAATGCAACAGCAGCGTTCATAACTCTTAATTTTTAGGACGGCAAAGGTAGGGGGTTTTTGCAGGAATTGGTAATTTGTTACAGGGAATTTGGAAAAAAGTTCCACCCTTCATTACTCCCCCCTAATTCCCAATTACTTTCTATTACCTGGCTACGTTTACAGCTCTTTTTTCCCTGATAACGGTTACCTTAATCTGGCCCGGATAAACCATTTCAGTTTGTATTTTTTGAGCCATTTCAAAGCTCAGCATATCTGATTCGGCATCGGTTACTTTTTCTGCTTCTACAATCACTCTTAACTCACGGCCAGCCTGAATTGCATATGCTTTTTCAACACCGGGATAACCCATGGCCAATGTTTCCAGATCTTTGATTCGCTGGAGGTATTGCTGCATGATTTCACGACGGGCACCGGGTCTTGCACCACTGATGGCATCACAAGCCTGTACAATAGGAGAGATGACATACTGCATTTCCATTTCATCGTGATGGGCGCCGATAGCATTTACTACTGCGGGGTTCTCACCATATTTTTCAGCAAGCTTAGCACCCAATAATGCATGGCTTAATTCTGTTTCCTCATCGGGTACTTTTCCAATATCATGTAACAAGCCGGCACGTTTTGCCAGTTTGGGATTTAAACCGAGTTCGGCTGCCATAATAGAGCAGAGATTGGCTGTTTCACGGCTATGCATCAGCAGGTTTTGCCCGTAAGATGAGCGAAACCTCATACGACCTACCATCCTGATCAATTCTTTATGTAATCCATGAATACCCAGTTCAATAACCGTACGTTCGCCAATTTCCATTACCTGCTCTTCTAATTGACGTTTCGTTTTTTCCACTACTTCTTCAATACGGGCGGGGTGAATACGACCATCTGCTACCAAACGCTGTAAACTTAAACGTGCCACTTCTCTGCGGAGCGGATCAAAAGATGAAAGCAAAATTGCCTCCGGGGTATCATCAACAATCAGATCAACACCTGTTGC
>JAYUTS010000347.1:0-4842 GCA_043754995.1 Chitinophagaceae bacterium | reverse complement strand
ATTTTTTCATCTACACTTTGTAATCTTCCTGTACCATCTGCATGTGTTACAGCAGGTATTAATGCTTGTTTTTCTTTTCGAATAGGAAATACTTTTTCCATAAAAGGCACTATATCATTCACCTCAAAATATTCATCTACATATTCTTTTAAAATAGAAGGCGCAAAGGGGCGAAAGCTTTCCCTTCGTTTAATTTTTGCATTCAACAAATCTTTTGCATCTGTTCTCCGTGGATCAGCCAAAATAGAACGGCCACCTAACGCTCTTGGACCAAACTCACTCCTGCCGCTGAACCAACCTATCACACCTGCGTTGACCAATCGATTAGCTACATAATCATACAGCTCTTCATCATTCATCTTCTTATACTGAATATTTCTTGACTGCAGATACGCTTCAATTTCATCATTACTAAAATGACTGCCTGTATAAGCCGACCAGATAGCTGGCTTGCGTGGCTGCTGCAATGTTTGATTATATACGTACAAGGCAGCTCCCATTGAAATACCTGCGTCATGTCCGGCACTGGGGATATAAACTTTACTGAATGGAGTTTGGCGTGTAATCTTCCCATTCGCAACTGAGTTCTGTGCAACACCGCCTGCAATACAAATATTTTTTAAACCCGTACGCTTATGCAATGCGGTTAACAAATGAAAAATTAATTCCTCTGTTATCCGTTGTACAGAGGCAGCCATGTCTTTATGAAACTGTGTCAGCTCTTCGTTTTTTTGTCTTGCCTTACCAAGCTTGCTTTCAAAATATTCTGTAAACAAAGTTGCAACTACTGGAATATGATCCTCACCATACGAAATAATACCACGATTGGGGTTGCGGAAATATTTAAGATTGAGTTTAAATAATCCATTATCAGTAAAATGAATGATGTCTCTTAATTGATCCACATATTTTGGTTCGCCATAAGGAGCAAGTCCCATCACTTTGTATTCATCGCCATAATGAGGGAAACCAAGCCATTGTGTAAGGGCTGTATAAAAGAGACCGGCGGAATGCGGAAAATCAACTGAATCAAGTATTTCAATATCATTGCCCCGACCAATACCAATCATCGTTGTAGTAAAATCACCCGATCCATCAATGGAGAGCAAAGCCGCTTCTTCAAAAGGAGATGCAAAGAAGGCCGAAGCTAAATGACTGCGATGATGCTCTACATTGTGAATCTTCTTTTTAAAAGTAGCCTTATCAATCGTAGCTATTTTTGCAAATTCTTCTTCCAGCGAGCTAACTTTTTTTGCGTTACTCAGCCTGTTTGAAACTGCTGCAAAACCTCCAACCGGATTTTTTGCGAGGAATAAAAGTTTCTTAAAAAATTTAGCCTTGGGGTCCCGGCCAATAGCAATATGATCCACTTCATTTAAACCAACACCTGCTTCCTTTAAACAAAACTCAATGGCCATTGATGGGAAACCAGCCCAATGCTTTATCCTGCGAAACCGTTCTTCTTCAATTGCTGCTATCATAATGCCATCTACAAAAATGGCCGCACTGCTATCTGCATGGTATGCATTAATTCCTAAAACAATCATTCGTATAAGTTAAATGGGCGCAAAGATAAAGTTTGAGAGTTCTTCATGCTGTTGTAAATAAATGTTGATATTGTTGTTGCAGTTGATCTGCTGATACAAATCCTCTTGCATATTCAATTGCTCTGTTCATGCAATCACTGATTTCGTCTTGTTGCATGCTTGCAAAATGTTGAATTGCCTTGGGTAATTCAGTTTCTAGTTGATCCGCCGCAACAGTGTAACCTGCTTTAAACTGTTGCAGGTTTTTAAACGGTGTGCTATTGGTTGTGATGACTGGTTTTCCAGCACTCAGCGCTTCCAGTATAGCATGACCAAAGTTTTCGCTTTTGCTGGGCATAATAAAAAGCTGAAAGTTCTCCATTGTTTTTGAAAGATCAGCAGGTGGCAACTCTCCGTGATAATGAACTGAGATGCCCGAAGGTAATTGTTGCATCAACTGTTTACACTGTTGCCAGTAAGCTTCCTCTTTTACAGGGCCATATATATGCCATACAATTTTAGCTTGTACAGATTGCAATGCTATTAGTACCTGCAAGTGATTTTTCATAGGACTGATTAATGCAACAGTTCCCATAATTAATTCATTCTCTTTTTTTACTGCTGCCCTGGATGGAGCAAGAAGATTAGGAAAATTTCCTGCTACTTTAATATTCGTCAATTCTCCAAACTGTTGCTGAATAAACTTCAGTTCCTGTTCATCGGTTGCATGCCATTGAACTTTGTGCTGCCATCCAAACAATTTGAAAAAGAAAAGAAAGATTTTTTTCTTGGATTTTTTCTGAGATAATGCTCCCGGATGTAACATTCCTCTTGCAGATAAAACCACTTTACAATCCTTATACTTACCACTGAAGCGAATGGCCGCCCGGAGAGGAAGCAGGTTAAAATGCAGTGAAAACAATCCATTGATGAAAATAATATCAGGTCTTACTTCTTTGTACAACTCTTGTAATGTAATTCGGGATGGTCCTCTGTAATTCCAATACATCACTTTCGCTATTTGCTCCCAGTTGTTCCATTCATCTACTTTAATCCCGGGTAATACGCCGGCTTCATTCATATCATGCGGCTTGCAAACAACAAAAAAATCAAGCTGCTGATGCATTTGCCTGATAAGATTCACCAATGATTGCACCGGACCTCCGGCTTTATAGGCAGGATAAAAATGATCATAAAAAATGAGTACCCTTTTTTTCAAAAAAAAATTACAGTTTTATACGAAGGAAGCGATCAGCGGCCCAATAGCAGAACCAGATAAAAATCAAATTCTTGATGATTGAATTCACACACATGAGGATATCTGTTTCTATTTGAACAGAGTTAAGAAATAAAATGGGGAACCATAAAACCAGTGTGGGTCTCTTTCTAATAATATTGAGCAGTATAATAATAACAACCGAAAAAAACATCCCGTAAAAAATCATGAAAAATATGCCACCTTCCACACCATAATTTCCATAAGCCTCCCCCATCGGGCTTATATTCATACTATAGCCTTCAATAATAAACCCTGTAAACCGTTCCATATTCTCATGACCTCCCGACATGGGCTTATTTGGCCAAAATAATCTTGGCACAAAGGAAGCAGCAATGGATTTAAAGATGGTTTCACCTTCAGCAAAAGGTGCCCTGTTTGGTACATGATCCATTACTTTGCCAACAATCATGCCCTGGTTAAAACGGTTTACTGTAGGGAACATTAATGTAAGATCAAAAAAGCGCCCCGGCTGCGAAAGACGATCCACAATTAAAGTAAAGAATGCACTGGTATTTCCCTGTTCGCCCCCTGCCTGCCCTCTCCATGCAATGGAACGGTAATCTGCTTTTACACTTTGCAGGATCAATATCAAAAGGAATCCTGTTATAAACAACGTAAACTTTAAAGAGGTTTTTATTTTTTGACCTAATAAAAGAAGGATCACTGTAAGTGCAAGTGTATAAACCAACTCACCAAACATCCCTTGGGCAAGTGACTGTGCAAGAATAAAAATCACACCGCCCAGCAAAAACCATAATCGATTTTTTGAATCAGAAAAAAAAGTATAAAGAATGCCTACATATAATAATAAGCTGAACAGGTAGGCGACGTAATATAAATCACCCGGCAAAAAGATTTTCATGATTCCTGATACCACTCCTATTATGATCAGCAAGGTTCCAATGCTTCCTTTACCCTTCAGGTACAATCTTGTTTCAGCAATTGCCTTCAGAAACTTCGGCTGGTTAGAGCCACGTAATAAAGCGGGAAGTTTGATGCCAATGATCATGGCAACAATAGCCGGGAACATAAAACTATAGTAAACTTCGGCCGTTACTCCCATGTCGTATTTTAATGCAATCACCAATGCGTCATCATTATAAACATGATAAACAATGGAGGGCATCAGCATACATTGAAACAAAGCAAGCAATACAGGTATGTCCAGGATATTATAATTCTTTCCGATTGAATCAATAAAATTCAGCAGGATATAAATGAAGAGTCCTATAGCAAGAATTTCCTCCATCATCATCCCCTCTACAAGGGTAAAGAACAGAGCAATCACTACTGCGATAAGACCAAAAATGATTCTATTGAAATTCATACAACCTTTTCAAGTGTTTCAGCGATTAGCAAAAAAGAAAATTTTTCAATTTGTATTTTACTCAACGCTCCCATTCTTTTCAATTGTTCTTTTGAGGAGGCGATTTCTTTCATGGCTAATGTAAGTGCTGCGCTGTTTTGTGAAGTAAAAATTACCCCGTTCTTCTTAACTAATTCCTTTGCACTTCCGCACCGATCACTAACAATAACAGATCTTGAACTGGCCATGGCTTCGTTTACACTCAATCCCCAGGTTTCGCCCGGGCCTTTTGATGGCAATACAAACACATCTCCCAAACGATACACAACAGGCATTTGCTGTTGATTCTGAAAATCAAGAAACAGAATGCGCTTATCTGTTGATGCTGCTTTTTTTAATTCCTCTTCCAGTATTCCGTTACCCACAATCAATAACCGAAGATCAGGATCATCAATGGACCGGAATGATTGTATGAGCAATAAGGGATCTTTTTTTGGTTCGAGTTTTCCCGCAAATAAAAACACAATGCAATGTTCTTGAATGCCTAACTCTTTTTTCCAGGTAGTGGCTTTTTGTTCATATTGTCCATTGATATCATCGAATCGTTCGTTTTCTATTGCATGACCTGCACTGAACAGTTGCTCCTGTTTTAATCCATGCTTAATGAAATACGCTTTGTTATCTTCCCCGGTATAAAGAGCGACATCAACAAAACGGTAGACCCAATTCAA
>JAYUTS010000346.1:0-2209 GCA_043754995.1 Chitinophagaceae bacterium | reverse complement strand
GTGTACCTGATGAAATGTACGTGGAAACTGTAGAGCAATTGCTGGAAAGAAAAGAACGATTGCATATGTGACCTCATCCTCGGTCCTTCTCGCCTCATCCGTTCCGATTTCATGGAACACCTTCTCCAAAAGGAAAAGGAATTTATTTTGAAGGAGGTCGGGCTTAGGTATTTTGATTTAGCTTAGAATGAACCAATCAGATTCAATTATAAAGGAACCATTCATATTCGGTTATAATTGATCATACATATTTTCTCTGATGGACGAGTTCCCGTAAGAACGAGCCCAGAATACGGCGGGTGATATTTCCCGTTTAAAAAAAAGGTGAGGGCTTGAAAAACTCTCACCTTGCTTTTTTCAGCACCTGGTTCATGCTGTTTTCAACAACTTTTTATTGTGAAAGAACTCTTAACTGCTTCACTGTGGAGTTTAAATTATAAGGCGAATCATTATCTTGCACGCATGATGAAGCGACTCTTTTTTGTGTTGATGGGATCTGTATTCTTAAGTGGCTGTTTGTTTGAAACCAAGAACCCAGCGGATGAGCAGGTGATTAAAAAAGATACGGATACACAAACGGCCCTTGATGAAATGGTAGCAACGGACAAGGCTTTTTCCGAAGCCAGTGCAAAGATGGGGATGAAGAAAGCATTTCTTGCATACATTGCCGATGAAGCTGTATTACTCCGCCCCGGTTATATGCCCATTGTGGATGATGATGTGATCCGGTTTTTAAATGCACAGGAAGATACTTCCTTTACCATGACATGGGAAACAAAAGGTGCTGATATGTCGGCGGCACATGACCTGGGATTTACTTATGGTGTTTACAAAGTAGCAACAAAGGATACAACAATCGGCGGTACCTATCTCTCCATCTGGCGAAAACAAAAAGATGGCAAATGGAAATTTATACTGGATACAGGGAACCAGGGAACAGGAACAGGAAATGAATAATGAAGAATGAGAAATGAGAAATGAAGAAGGAGGAAGCTGGCAGGATTATTGAAAGTGAGGAAGCCGGTAGAAGATAGCCGATAGTGGATAGTTGTTAGTCGGTAGTTATGAAAACAGGATTAGTATTATTTTTCTTTGCGTCTTAGTGTCTTTGCGGTTAAAAACCAACTACATGAATCAACCAATCAATATTGCCCTTGTTACGGGCGGTTATAGTGGCGAATCTGTTATTTCTTATAAAAGCGCCAAAACCATTTATACTCATTTAAACAAAAGCAGGTACAATGTATTTGTAATTGATATTACAAAAGCAGCCTGGACCTATGAAGAGGCCAATGGTGCTAAACAAGCGGTGAATAAAAATGATTTTACCATTACAGTCGACGGAAACAAAATTGTTTTTGATTGTGTGTTTATTGGTATGCATGGCACGCCTGGTGAGGATGGAAAACTGCAGGGTTATTTTGATACATTGAATCTTCCTTATACTTCCTGCAGTTCCGCATCATCAGCCATTACCTTTAATAAACGATATACGGTTGCTGTTGCAGCATTTGCAGGTATTCATGTTGCAAAGAGTGTGCATTTGTTTAAACATCTTCCTGTTGATGTTCATACCATCAATTTAAAACTGCCTGTATTTGTAAAACCAAATAACGGGGGCAGTAGTATTGGTATGAGCAAGGTGAGCAAACAGGAAGATTTGGCTGCTGCTATTGAAAAAGCTTTCCTTGAAGATGAACAGGTATTGGTTGAAGAAATGATCACGGGCAGGGAGTTTACAATTGGCGTGTTTAAAAGCAAAGGCGAAATTATTGCGATGCCCATGACGGAAGTGAAAGCTGATACTGATATGGAGTTTTTTGATTTTGTTGCCAAATACCAGGGCAAGAGTACAGAAGTTACTCCTGCTGAAGCAAGTGAAGAGATGTATAAAAAAGTAAGTGAGGCCGCAAAGAAAATATATGCCGTCTTTAATTGCGGTGGGGTGATACGGATTGATTTTATATACCATGAAGAAAAGAATGAACCGTTTATGTTAGAGATCAACACAGTACCGGGCCAAACCGATGCCAGTATTGTTCCCCAGCAGGTAAGGGCCATGGGATGGGATCTGGAAGATTTTTATTCAGCATTGGTAGAAGAGGCCATCGCAAATCATCGAATTTAATTTTAATACCGATATTGGGCAATCAAATATTATTTCTGTGTTTCAATTCCTAACCAACCGTTCCTTTTTACTTAATCTCGT
>JAYUTS010000345.1:0-11517 GCA_043754995.1 Chitinophagaceae bacterium | reverse complement strand
CCAAATGCAATCTCAATATTGAATGCCACGGCGATAATGAACATCATAAAATTGAAGCCATCTTTAAAGCATTTGCCAAAGCCATTCGTATGGCGGTGAAGAGAGATCCGCTGAGTAATTATTTGCCTTCTACTAAGGGTGTGTTGTAATTGTCTGAACCGGGATTTTTGGGATTGATGGGATGACCCAGATGCCTGTTCACCCAAAGGGTGACTGTACATCTTAGCACTGTCGCCTTTGTTGGTCGCTGACCAACAAACTATTCATGTCGTTGGTCAGGCGACCAGACGAGGACGGATTTTTTCAGCAACATCAACAAGGGCGAAAGTAGGCTTAACTCAGTTTCTAGTTTCCTGTCCTGGTATTGGCAGATGTTGCAAGATGGTTTCTAACCCTTCCATATTAAAATAGTTGCCGCAAGTTTTACAAAGGCTGATTATTTCTTCGGCTTCAATAATCTCTATTTCTTCTTCTTTAGTTTCAGGGTTAAAACACATAAATTCCAGTGTTTTTCCAATTGAGTAATATGGTTTACCAAAAGGGATTTCTCTATTGCATTTTTTGCATAGATTAATTTCAATTTTTTGATTGTCCATTTGTTTATTACAAATTTTATTTATTTAAGATTTATTCTTCTTCACTTATTGTCCCATTATTGTCAACTCGAAGTGTTAGCCATTCATAGTTTTTTGCCTGAACAGCCTTTTCAATACTCTTTTGGATTGAAAGATATTGTCCAGATTTATTGTTTTTATCAAGGAGTATAATTTGATTGATTTTATTGTCCCCTTTGTTACTATTCATTCCGCTAAACACCAAAAAGTCTATTGGGTGAAATATCACCTTAGCATCATTCGGATTTAATTTAAGTGGTGAAAAAACTGGGTCGATTTTTTTTATCAGCCTATCAGCACTTTTACGCCCAGCTTCTCTTGCAAGGATTCTTGCTGCTTCGATTTTTTCTTGTAGTTTTTCTTCCATTGATTCAAGTCGGCCAATTTCCTTGTCAATTTTTTCTTTCCAATCAACTGGTGGTTTTGTTATTTGGTAAATTTTACAATCACTAAGTCTATGAATTTCTTCACAGCAAGGACATACTGTAAATATTTGCCTTAATGATGAATAAAAATCAAGAACTTCCTTTTGCATAGTTCGAATTTTCTGAAGTTTACTTTTTTGCTGTTGATTACGGTTTTTATTTCCTTTTGGCGTTTATTTAATCTTGCATTACCTGTTTTGATATCAATAAAGAAAATTTTGTTTACACTTCCTTTCTCAGCAAGTCCTTCAAATATCACATAGTCGATTGGGTCAAATAAGGAACGGCAGTCATTATGTTTGAATCTAAAAGAACCCATAGTAGGAGCAAGCCGTTCAAGAATAAAACCAATATTAATTGAATGTGCGCCAGTTTCAGATTTAGTAGCCCCAATATCTTTTAATTTCTTCAATCTTTCTTTTATTGCTCTAATGTCGTCCAACTGCTGCTGATAAATTTCAATAGCCTCTTCTGTAAAATTGTCATTGTCAAAAAGCTGTAATGTTTTAACTGCAACTTCTTCATTCGTGTTTGGGCATTCCAAATAAAAATTACCTCTTTTTAAAGTTTTAATAATTTCTTGATGTTTAAAGTTTTTGTATGCCATATTGTTGTTTTATTCTTTTTCAATTATAGCCCAAAATGTATAAATGGTTTCGTTTTCAATCCATCTACCTTGTAACATAAATTTTTTACGGTTACTAAAAAGTTCAGCGTCGATTTCCCCTTTATGACTTTGCTCTGTAGCTTCGGAAAAAGTGCCATTAAATTTTGTTGCAGTATCATTTATTCGGAGATTAACATTATAACTCCAGTATTCTCCATCTGTATCTTTATATGGACAAACATAGAACTTTATCATATGCTCATCAATAATTGCATTATCCAGTTTTGCTACAATATGAGATGTGCTATCCTTTTTTGGAATATGACCTCCAATGTAACCAAAGTCATCTTCTACAAAATAAATTTTCCCTTTTAGTTGCTGTATCATAATAATTTGAATGTGTCGTAAAAACCTGTAGTCAATTCAAAAATAAGCGAAAGTTTTATGCGGTCTTTTTGTTATTGTTGGCGTCCTACCCATCAATTAAAATGTTCCTACTCAAATCTCAACGCTTTCACCGGGCTTATCTTCCGCACCAGCAAAGAAGGAATCAACAAAATCAAAAAGCTGATTACAAAGGTGAGTACATTAATCAGCACCACCTGCCACCAGATGACCCTGATGGGTGCCGCAGCAACATAATAAGCTGCTTCATCTAATTTGATAAAATGCGTGGTTTGCTGCAGCCAGCAAATACCCAGTCCAAGCAAGGTGCCAAGCACCATCCCAACAATTGCAATGATCAAAGCCTGGTTCCAGAAAATAGTCTGTATCTGTGAATCAGCAGCACCGGTTGCTTTGAGCAGCCCGATCATTTTAGATCGTTCTAACACGAGGATAATCAAACACGAAATTAAATTAATAACAGCCACAATACACATCACAATCAGGATCACCTTCTTGTTGATATTTTGTAACTCCAGCCAATCAAAAATATTAGGATAAATTTCCCGCAGCGGTGTACTGAACCATTGAACAGGCATCTGATCGAGCAGTTCATTGTTTGTTTGATAGTCTTTCCGGTAATCATGCAGGGTTAATTCATAACCGCCAATCTGTGTGGGAGTCCAGCCATTGAGTTTGCGGATAAGATTGATATCAACAATGGCAAATGTTTTATCATACTCTTCAATGCCTGTTTTATAAATGCCGCTTACAGTTACAGGGCGTACTCTTGGAGCCGTACTGTTGTTATCAATAAAATAAATCAGGATCTTATCCCCCACTTTTGCATTGATTTGCCGGGATGTGTATTGTGAAATGAGTACCTGGTTGTTTTGCAAACTGTCATCAAACGCAATCCATTTTCCTTCTGTAAGAAAAGGCATTAACCGTTCAATGGAAAAATTCTTCTCTACTCCTTTCAACAGCACTCCTTCAATGGTTTCTTTTGTTTTGAGCATGGCCGACTTGGTAGCAAATGCATCAACATATTTCACCTGCTTGTTTGATCGCAATATGTTGAATACAGAATCATTTTTCTCTACAGGTAATTCTTCTGCCAATCCGGATGTGGATGATTGTTGCTGCTGCACACGCAAATGCCCCCAGAAACTAAACACTTTGCTGCTCACAGTGAATTGAAATCCTTCTACAAAAGCGAACGCAAGAATCATGACCGCTACACTGATAGCTGTTGCGGCAGCCGACAAACGGATGATAAAGCGTGAAAAAGATTGGTTCTTTTGAAAAACCAGGCGTCGGGCTATAAAGGAGGCTACGTTCAAACCAGTTAACTTTGAGTTGCTGTAAAACTAATGGTTTCCCACCTATTTCGTTAAACAGCAGCCCGGAAGCAACCGTTTATTTACAAAATCAATCTGTTTGGTAATTCTATGCACAAATACCTTCAACCGCAAAATTCAATGAAGCAGATATTGCTGAAAACAATCTTTCTTGTTTACTGCTGTATAATACTTGTTGTAGACAGTTATGCCCAGGAACCTGATAAGATCTATCGAACCAATATCCGTTCTGTAAAACTGCATGTACAGGGCGATCAGTTGGCCTATCCTATTATGCGGCTCAACAGCGGCGATCAACTGGAACTGCATTTTGATGATATGGATGCAGATGTAAAATATTATTCCTACACGTTTGTTCTTTGCAATGCCGATTGGACAGCAGCACTGGTGAGCCAGTTCGATTATATGAAAGGTTTTTCAAATGTCCGTATCAATACTTACCGCAACTCATCCATTGCTTTAACACGTTATACGCATTACATGAGTACGTTGCCCGATAAGAATACGGCACCCATAAAAAGCGGCAACTATATGTTGAAAGTATTTTTGAATGGCGATACTTCACAGGTTGCTTTTACCAAACGTTTTTTGGTGATTGATGTAAAAGTAAATGCTGCTGCAACGGTGGTGCAACCCTTCAATGTTACTTATTTTAAAACACACCAGAAATTGCAATTCAATGTGAATGTGCAAAACATCAAGCCTACCAATATTTTTCAACAGATCAAGGTGGTGATTCTTCAAAATAACCGTTGGGATAACAGCATCCGTAAACTGCAACCAACTTTTATCCGTCAGAATATTTTAGAATACAATACGGAGAATGATGGATTGTTTGCTTCACAAAAAGAATGGCGCTGGGTAAACTTAACCAGCTTTCGTTTGCAAACCGACCGGATTGAAAAAGCAGATTATACAGCTACAGGGCAAACTGTTTATGTAAAACCAGAAGGAGAAAGAAATTCATTGCGTTATATGTATTACCGTGATGCGAATGGCATGTACCAGTTAACCAATCTTGAACAGAATAATCCTTACTGGCAAGGTGATTATGCAACAGTTTGGTTCAGATATTTTACAGCTAATCAGCAGGCATTACCAGATAAAGATGTTTTTCTCTATGGTGAAATGACCAACTATGAATTGAGCGAAGCCAACCGCATGATCTTTAATACAGAAACAAACATGTATGAAAACAAACAACTGCTTAAACAGGGTTTGTATGATTATGTGTATGTAACACGAGATAAAAAAACAAAACAGATCAGTGCTGATATGACGGAAGGCAATTGGTGGGAAACAGAAAACACGTACACCATTCTTATCTACTATCGTTCATTAGGTGGACGGACGGATGAACTGATTGGTATTACACAGGTAAACTCATTAGCCAATCGTCCCAACTTTAATGGCAACAGGAATTTATAAAAGTGCATGAATTATTTTCCGTTTTTATTTTAAACTTTTGATTTTCCACTTTCCACTTTTACCTCATTCCCCTATCTTTGCGGCGGCAGGTCTTGCACGACCAGCTCCTGCTGAACTCCCCCAGGGTGGGAACGCAGCAAGGGTAAGCGGTTGTAGCGGTGCGATGTAAGTAACCTGCCATTTTTTTTCTCTTTTGAAGATGCCTCTAACAAACTGATCATTATTTCATCTTCAAAAAAATTAAACCTCGCAATGAAATTTTTTATTGACACAGCCAACCTGGCGCAAATCAAAGAAGCAAACGAATTAGGAATCCTCGATGGTGTAACCACCAATCCATCTTTGATGGCGAAAGAAGGAATTAAGGGACAAGAAGCCGTATTTCAGCATTACAAAACCATTTGCGAAATGGTAGATGGTGATATCAGTGCCGAAGTGATCAGCACCGATTTTGATGGCATTGTTGCAGAAGGTAAAGTACTCGCTGCATTGCATCCAAACATTGTGGTGAAAGTGCCCATGATTAAAGACGGTATTAAAGCATTGAAATGGTTTACCGATAATGGCATTAAAACAAACTGCACATTGGTGTTCAGTGCAGGACAAGCGATCCTTGCTGCAAAAGCCGGTGCAACTTATGTATCTCCTTTTATTGGCCGTATTGATGATGGCGGTTGGGACGGAATGGAACTCATTGGCCAGATCAACAATATTTATTCTATGCAGGGTTTTGAAACACAGATCCTTGCTGCTTCTATCCGCACACCATTACATATTATACAGGCGGCTGAATTAGGAGCCGATGTTTGTACCTGTCCGCTGGAGTCTATCCTGGGTTTATTAAAACATCCATTAACGGATATTGGTCTGGCGAAATTTTTAGAAGACGCTAAGAAGTTTCAATAATTGATAACGAATACATGAAAGCTGTTGAATGATGTTCAACAGCTTTTTTATTTGAGATGATTTGAAACGAAATGTTGAATGTTCTAGCTCCCCCGGAAAATCAAATTATCATTCTGTACTGTAAGAGTTATGAAATAAATCTTCTTTCTTCCTTCTTCTCCTTTTCTCTTTCATCCTCTTAGCCCTGCATTTCACTTTGCGCCTCTGTGTATTAGCGGCAACCTATTTCACATCCACCAAAAAACTTCCAAGGTCAACGATCTCTCCTTCTCCCATTTTAAATTGCTCCAGGTCTTCGAGGCTTAGTTCCTCCAGCACCTTTGTAGTATAAACGGGTTTACCATTTTGCATAATTATAAAATAAAAATCAGGCCGGGTTTCTTTAAAAGCACTATCATTAACAAAGGAGTCGTGTGCAAAAGCAATACGGGCATGACCTTCCGCATCTAACCTGCTTTCACCCAAAAAGTCATCGTCAGCAATGTCACGGTCGTATAAACGAACTGTAAAATCATCGCCTGTTAATGCTTTGTCTTCACCTTTTTCAATAAACCGGGCAGTAACAATCAAGTCGGGTTCCTTATTCAACATAAAATCAGTCATGGCTCACAAATTTTCAATGATCAAAATCTTTTTCAAATAATATCATTGTTTTTTTTCTAAGTTTATATATCCAAAACAACAATGACATCATCTCTCTATAAATATACTCGGTTTTTATCAATACAAATCCTGTTTCTTTCTTGTCTTTTTTCCTGTAATAACAAACAGGTTCCTCCTACTTTACACGCTCCTGCATCACCCAACAATCCTCCACAGATTTTATATATAACACTGGAGGCGGTTAAAGACTCTGCAAGTAATCTTTTACAAATAAAGTTCATTCAACAAATAGTAGTTAACGGAGCATTGAAGACCGGCAACAATATCCCTGCTAATACACAGTCCAATAGCTGGACAATCAGCATGCTAAACGAACAGGATCAATTGCTGAGCAGTGTCATCATTGCCAACCCATTGATCAGGGAATTAGAATACACCGATGAAGCCGGGCAATTCAAACGTAAAACCATACAAGTTACAAGAGCAGAGATTCCGCTACGTTTCAATTATAATACAGGCATTAAAAAAATCAAGGTGGAGGAGAAAGGAAATAATCAATCGTCAAAAACACTGTTTAGTTCAGCACTTACCTTAACCAACCAGTAATATGAAAAAAATCTACACACTGTTGTTTTCATTGTTCCTCTTTCATTCAGGTATGGCACAGGTTTTTCCTGTTGATACAATTATCAAAACCGGGCCATTGGATAAACGCCTCAACCTCGTATATCTTGCAGATGGGTATCTTGCTTCAGAACAAGCTAAATTTATTACCGATGTAATAGCCATCAATGATAAACTATTCAATACCGTTCCGTTTAAAGAATACAAAAACTATTTCAATGTTTTTGCGGTTAAAGTTGTTTCAAATGAAACTGGTATCAAGCACCCTAATACTGCAACTGATTGTCCGGGAATTGGTACGCATCCTGTATCCAATCCGTTAAATTATTTTGGAACCACCTTCGACTTTGGAACTATTCACCGGCTGGTGGTGCCGGGAAATTTTGCATTGATCAATTCAGTGCTTGCTGCCAATTTTCCTGAATATGACCAGGTGCTCATGATAGGCAATACTTCTTTTTATGGAGGTTCGGGCGGTTCGATTGCTACCAGCACTACACATAGCAATGCTGCTGAAATCATGATTCATGAAATTGGACATTCTTTTGCAGGATTGGCTGATGAATATTGGGCCGGCAGTCAGTATGCATTTGAAAAACCAAACATGACAGCACAAAGCAATCCTGCATTGGTGAAATGGAAAAACTGGATCGGAACTCCCGGTATTGGTGTGTTTCAACATACAGGCGGACCGGGATGGTACAAACCCACAACAGGTGGCACTTGTAAAATGGAAGCGTTAGGGCCTGCGTTTTGCAGTGTATGCAAAGAAGCATTTATTGAAAGAATTCATACACTTATTTCTCCGGTTGATTCTTATTTCCCTTCAAATGCCGCTACCATCAATATGTATGGTACAAGTGGTTTTAAAATCAATTTACTTCAACCCATTCCGAATACATTGAAAAGAACATGGAATATCGATGGTAATCCGCAAATCTATAATGTAGATACATTTACTGTTTTAAGCGGCAGTGTACCCAATGGCAATCATACTGTACTTGCAACAGTATTAGATACAACATTATTAACAAGAGCTGATAATCATATCAGCTTACATACTTACAACATCACCTGGAATTTGAGTGTGGCAACAGGCATTTCTGAACCTGATTTATTTAAAGCCAGTTTACAGATTTTTCCAAACCCCTTCCAGGAAAGCCTGGTTGTACAATATCAATTAGAAAAAAGATCGGATGTAAGTATCCGGTTGGTTTCATTAGATGGAAAACAAATTTCATTGGTTGACGAAAAGAAACAAAGCGCAGGTATTTATTCCATGCCATTTACACTTCAACAATATCAACTGGCAGCAGGAACTTATTTTATTGTATTCAGTATTAATGGAAATACTGTTGCTAAAGAATTAGTTAAATTGAAATAAAAAAAACTAAAGCCTCCTCCCGACCTCCTCCAATAGAGGAGGCCATCAAACCGCAGCCCTATCTTTTCAATGAGAATAAAAAATAGTACCCTTCGTCATTTGAAGATGACTGAACAACTGATAAAATGGAAGAAATAAAAGTTGAATTTATTCGTCAGCCAGCATTGAAGCAAACCGATTGTAGAATGCCCTTTTTGTTCTATTAAAAGTGATATGTCAATGTAGGAGTTAGTGTTATTGCTTCAAAACTGGCTGTTGATATTGTATAATAAACTCTGCTTCTTATACCCAAATCAAATTTAGTATCAATTTTTTTGGAAAAATGAATCCCCAAAAACACACCTCCTTCTTCCAGTTTATAATGTTTGAAATCTCGTTCTTCGAACAATACTCCTCCTGGTGAAGCATCTACTTCTTGTTGGCTCATTCCCAAATAATAAATTCCGCCATGAAGTTTTAAATACTTTGTTTTTTTAGGAAGAGTTATCTCATAAAATAATTGATAGAAATGATTTGTATGTCTGATGTTGAAATAAAGTATAGTGGCATTAATTCCATTATCATAGTTTATTTCTCGTTTATTAACTGACTTAGCATAAGCTAAATTAATACTGGAGTTGGCAGTAAGATTATATTTTACCTCGAATCCACCAACACTACCAATAAAGTTCTTTTTTAAAAATCGCATTATCGGTATTGGTGCTGTTTCATCATAGCTACGTACAAAGAAGTTCCCATTTAAGCCATAATTAATCTCTATCGAAATGCGATTTTTAGTTTGAGCTTGTAAATAGAAAATTTGAACTACTACCAGGATAAGTAGAAATAAACGTTTCATGTATTTATTATTAAAAACAGTCGGCACAATGTGCCAACTATTAAGTCAGGGTAAATGTGAAGAGTACTGAACAACTGATAAAATGGAAGAATTAACTGCTTGGATATTTGTTGCAGCACCGCCTTCTCTCTTTTGGATTTGCAATACAGACCGAAGCGTCAGTAGAGAAGGAAGGGATGAGAGGCCTAATCATCCAACTTCAACACTGCGAGGAATGCTTCCTGTGGTACCTCTACGTTTCCGATCTGGCGCATACGCTTCTTACCTTCTTTCTGCTTCTCTAATAATTTTCTTTTACGGCTGATATCACCACCATAACATTTAGCCGTTACATCTTTACGCATAGCACTGATCGTTTCACGGGCTACGATCTTGGCACCAATAGCGGCTTGTATTGCTATCTGGAATTGTTGACGGGGAACAAGCTCTTTCAACTTCTCACAAAGTTTGCGACCAAATTCCTGTCCACGGCTGCGGTGGATCAATGCACTCAATGCATCAACCTTATCACCATTGAGCATGATATCCATTTTTACGATATCTGCTTCACGGTAACCAATAGGATGATAATCGAATGATGCATAACCACGGGTTTGTGATTTTAATTTATCATAAAAGTCAAAAACAATTTCTGTCAACGGCATTTCAAACATTAGCTCCACACGGGTTGGTGTGAGATAGCTTTGATTGATGAGGATACCACGCTTGCCCAAACAAAGCGTCATGATATTACCAATATAATCGGGCTTGCTGATGATCTGTGCTTTAATAAATGGTTCTTCAATCCTGTCCATAGCAGTAGGCTCTGGCATTTGAGCAGGATTATTTACCAGAATTTTTTCACCTCTTGTTGTATAAGCAACAAAACTTACGTTGGGTACCGTGGTGATCACTGTTTGATTGTATTCCCTTTCCAAACGTTCCTGGATGATTTCCATGTGCAGCAATCCTAAGAAGCCGCAACGAAAGCCAAAACCAAGCGCCTGTGATGTTTCCAATTCAAAAGTCAACGACGCATCATTCAACTGCAGTTTATCCATGCAATCACGCAGTTCTTCAAAATCTTCTGTAACCACGGGGAAGATGCCTGCAAACACCATTGGTTTTACTTCCTGGAAACCCTGGATGGGTTCCTGTGTTGGATTAGCTGCCAATGTGATGGTATCACCCACTTTTACTTCTTTGGCATTCTTTACACCAGTAATGATATAACCCACATCACCACAAGTCACTTCCTTCTTTTCCGTCATCTTCAGTTTTAAAATACCCACTTCACTTGCTTCATATTCCTGACCTGTACTTACAAACTTTACCTTATCGCCTTTTTTAATTCGTCCGTTTCTGATGCGGTAGTAAACGATCACACCACGAAAACTGTTGAACACACTGTCAAAGATCAGTGCCTGTAATGGAGCATCAGGTTTACCTGTTGGTGCAGGAATGCGTTGAACAATGGCTTCTAATATTTCTTCAATGCCAATGCCGGCTCGGCCGCTTGCCAGTAAAATTTCTTCGGGCTTACAACCAATCAATTCTACAATCTGGTCTTTTACTTCTTCAATCATGGCCCCGTCCATATCAATTTTGTTGATCACGGGAATGATCTCAAGGTCATTATCAATGGCGAGATATAAATTCGAGATGGTTTGTGCCTGGATACCCTGTGCTGCATCAACCAACAATAATGCCCCTTCACAGGCAGCTAAAGCACGACTTACTTCATAACTGAAATCCACATGACCGGGAGTATCAATTAAGTTGAGGATATATTCTTCGCCATTCTTGTGTTTGTAGTTGATCTGTATGGCGTGGCTCTTGATGGTGATGCCTTTCTCCCGTTCAAGGTCCATATCGTCAAGCACCTGGTCCATCATATCACGGTCGCTGATGGTGCCGGTGGTTTGCAGTAAACGGTCGGCCAAGGTAGATTTTCCGTGGTCAATATGTGCAATGATGCAAAAATTTCTGATATTCTTCATTCAATTTCCTCCATTTTAGAAGGCGGGCAAAGGTAACGAAAAACAGCGAGTGGAAAGTAGTGAATAGTAAGTGGGGATAAGCAGATATCTGAACCGTGATTTATGAGATTAATGGGATTTACCTGATGTCTGTTCACCCAAAGGGTGACTGGACATCTTAACAAAGCAAGTTGACTATTATTTGTGTTGTTGCTTTCTTTACCAACAACTTCTCTACTTGAATTTCCATTTCATGTTAGCCCGGATATCAACATCAGTAAAGATTTCATACCTTAAAATAGAAAAGATATATGCATTATTCTATTTTCATCCTGCTGTTATTGGTTACTTCCTGCTCGCAAACACAAACTGCTGTTGATCAACA
>JAYUTS010000344.1:0-2221 GCA_043754995.1 Chitinophagaceae bacterium | reverse complement strand
CATCAGCACTGATTTGCTTATGCCATACCTGCCTGTATTTCTGATAGGCAAACAGCTCCCCAAAATCTTCATTGTATTTCTTAACCACAGCCTCCCTGTTAATCAGAAATGATTCTTCCTCTGCTTTTCCATCGTTTACCTGGGCTGTATAAGCTGCCTTATCCGTATCATAGAGCCTGATACTATTGTTCATTATTTTTATAGCAGAGCTGATGTCATTGACCCGTTGGTTCATAGGAAATGCTTTTGCAAAAAAATTACGGTTGATGTCCTGTAGCCCATCTGCAATGTATAGCAGTTCTTCTCTGTCACTATCCTGGATAAGTGTTGTAAGAATGGAATTGATGATATCATAATCTAATTCCGTATATAACCTGCTTAACAAAACATCAATGGTGTTTTTTTCGAACTCGGGGTCTTTTTTAAAAATGCTGAGTGTAGCAATAGCGGCCAGTACTTCCTGTTTTCTTTCTTTAAACAGGCTTTCATTTGTTTCTTTAAATTTTTCCAGCCGTTTTTCGTAACGGAGTTTTTCGTTCTCAAACCGTTTTTCTTCTCTCAGCTTTTCGTTTTCCAGTCTTTTTTCATAACGAAGCCTCCGCATGGCCAGTAAACCGGTAATGGCTGCTGTTATAATACCAATAAACCATGGTGCTGTACTGCTTTGAAGGAGTTTGTTAAGTTCTTCCCACATGATGATAAGGTTTTGTAACAGAAAGATATTTCAAATTATTGCCATTGTCAATACCTGAAATTGCTGATAAAAAAAGGAGGCTGTGGCCTCCTTTCATCATTTATTCAGTGCATCCGCATCAGATGATTTCCCATACTTCACTTCCTGTAAGTAATTTATCCAGGTTTCCTTTGCCTTTAGTGGCAATCACTTCATCAATCTGCAGTTTCATTACATCTTCGTAACAAGCTCTTTCTGTTTCATAAAAAACACCAAATGGCCTTGGTAAATGCTCGTTGTTGCGGGGGTTGTCAAACATTCTTACAAGAATCTGTGCTTTATAGAAATCTTTTTCATCATGCACCCACAGGTCATCTTTACTTTGACCTTCATCAAGATGTACCACAATTGGTTTAAAGCCATCTAATTTGATTCCTTTATTTTTTGCTGAACCAAATACAAGAGGCTCGCCTTGTACAAGAAACAATGCCTCATCAGGTTTGCTGCTTTTTTCAGTAAACACTTCAAACGCACCATCATTAAAGATGTTGCAGTTCTGATAGATTTCAAGAAAGGAAGCTCCTTTGTGTTGTTGACTACGCAACAATGATTCCTGCAAATGTTTGGGATCCCGATCCATGCTGCGGGCAATAAAAGTTGCATCAGCACCCATCGCCAGGGCTAATGGATTAAAGGGATGATCAATACTTCCATAAGGAGTGCTCTTGGTTATTTTAAATTCTTCTGATGTTGGAGAATACTGTCCCTTTGTTAAACCATAGATCTGGTTGTTGAACAACAGAATGTTTACATCAAAATTTCTACGTAGTAAATGAATCGTATGATTGCCGCCAATACTAAGACTGTCTCCATCTCCTGTAACGATCCAAACACTGAGATCGGGTCTTGCAGCTTTTAATCCACTTGCAATAGCTGTTGCACGGCCGTGAATAGAGTGCATACCATAGGTATTCATGTAGTATGGAAAACGGCTGCTGCAACCGATACCACTCACAATTACAATATTTTCCCGGGGAATACCCAAACCGGGCATGATCTTTTGAACCTGTGCCAAAATGGAGTAATCACCACAACCAGGGCACCATCTTACTTCCTGATCGGTTACAAAGTCTTTGGCAGTTAACGGGGCAGGAGGATTAAGCGTATCGTTTGTCATTGATTGATTTTGATTTTTCTGATTTATATGGACGGATCAAATTTCCTGAATAATTAGCAATTAATCACTAAAAATTATGTGATATCTATCAGTTCTTCCCAATATTCTGCTGCCCTTCTTGTATGCGGTATTACAATAGTGCCTCCCACAATGTTGGCAACTGCAAAAATTTCATACATCTGCTGGGTTGTAATACCCAGCTCATGACATTTTCCCAAATGATATTTGATGCAATCATCGCACCGCAACACCATACTGGCAACAAGCCCAAGCATTTCTTTTGTTTTTGTATCTAAAGCTCCTTCAGCGTACGTATTGGTATCTAAGTTCCACAAACGCTTAATAACAAGATTATCCTTACTCAATATGAC
>JAYUTS010000343.1:0-4891 GCA_043754995.1 Chitinophagaceae bacterium | reverse complement strand
TTTTGCATTTGAGGGACATGTTTGGCCAAATGCAGCCACGACTAACATAACTAAAGCTGAAGAGAGTAAAAACTTTTTCATAAAAAAGGTTTAGAGGTAAAAAAATGGATTGTTCAAAGGACACCTTTTGAAAAAGTAATTCAATGGAGGATATAGTGATTACAGATTCTGTTGCCAGAATGAGCTGATCAGAGGAGGATGGACAGTATTAACCAGAAAAAATTAAATTCTAAATTGAAATTGGAATTGTTCGGATGAACGGATTTAGATGGGGTTTCACGGATTGTGGAGACAGATGTTGCGAATATAGGATTGTTTCCTTATCATCAAAGATTTTATGAACTATTTATTTAAAATACCCGTCAGTTAACGGTAAAATTTAGTTCATGATTTGCTTTAGGCATTGCATCAAATATTAATATAATAATTTATTCGTTTAACTTCTTTTGCGCCCATAAAAAAGCTAATTCAAATTGTTCCTCAGGGCTGATTTCTGTGTTATCAAGAATAATTGCATCATGCGCTTTTTTTAAAGGGCTGATCATCCGGTGAGAATCAATATAATCCCTCATTTCCAGGTTGGCCATTACTTCTTCAATAAGGATATTTGGGTTTTTAGCATACATTTCCTTATACCTTCTTTCAACCCTTACTGCAATATCTGCTGTCATAAATATCTTTAATTCAGCTTCAGGGAAAACAGTTGTGCCAATATCCCTTCCATCCATTACAATTCCTTTACCTGCACCCATCTTTCGTTGTTCCAATACAGCAAACTCCCTTACCTTTTCAATTGCCGACACTTCGCTTACTTTTTCTGCTACCAATAAATCCCTGATTACATACTCAACATTTTCCCCGTTCAGATAAATCTCTGATTGACGGGCTGTATAATTTGGTTGAAATTTAAGTGTAATATTATTCAGTCCTTCTGCCACCTCATCATCATTTGTCCAATCAATATGATTTCTTAAAAAATATAATGTAATGGCCCGGTACATAGCACCACTGTCGATATAAATATAGCTTAGTTTTTTTGCCAGTTGTTTGGCCAATGTGCTCTTTCCGCAACTCGACCATCCGTCTATGGCAATGATTATTTTTCGCATATGGTTAAAAAACAAAACTAAAATAAAAACCCCGCTTTAGGAGCGGGGTTTATTTTTAACTTTTACATCTATGCTTCGGATGATTTTGCTGATTTTTTCGTTTTTTCTTTAAAAATGAATTTGATTTTTTGATTTTCTTTGTCAACATCAGCAACCAAAACATCTCCTTCTTTAATATGCATACTTAAGATCTCTTCCGCTAACGGATCTTCAAGATACTTTTGAATAGCCCTGTGAAGTGGCCTTGCTCCAAACTGTGCGTCATATCCTTTTTCTGTAATAAACTCCTTCGCTTCTTCAGTTAATTCCATACTGAACCCAAGATTTTTCAGCCTTACACTTACACCTTTCATTAATATATCTATGATCCGGAAGATATGGTCTTTTGAGAGTGCATTAAAGATCATTACATCATCAATCCTGTTCAAAAACTCAGGTGAAAATGTTTTCTTCAGTGCTTTTTCAATCACCGCTTTATTATTCTCTTCTGCATTTTGCATTCTGGTTGCAGTTGCGAAACCAACTCCTTCACCAAAATCTTTTAACTGGCGTACACCAATATTAGAAGTCATAATGATGAGCGTATTTTTGAAATCAACTTTACGTCCTAACCCATCAGTTAGCTGTCCATCGTCTAATACCTGCAACAGGATATTATAAATATCAGGATGTGCTTTTTCAATTTCATCGAGCAACACAACAGAATATGGTTTGCGGCGTACCCGCTCAGTTAACTGACCACCTTCTTCATATCCAACATACCCCGGAGGTGCGCCAATTAAACGGCTCACCGTAAATTTTTCCATGTACTCACTCATATCTATTCGAATCAGGGCATCATCACTATCAAACATATAACGGGCCAGGGCACGTGCCAATTCTGTTTTACCAACTCCTGTTGGGCCGAGGAAAATAAAAGTGCCGATTGGTTTCCTGGGATCTTTTAAACCTACCCTGTTTCGCTGGATGGCTTTCACCACTTTACTGATGGCTTCTTCCTGCCCTATAACGGCACCTTGCAAATCATCAGCCATGCGGCGTAGTTTGTCTGTTTCAGCCTGTACCATTCGTTTTACAGGAATACCTGTCATCATACTCACCACTTCTGCAATAGCTTCTTCATTAATGGGATAACGTTTGTGCTTGCTTTCTTCTTCCCATTTCGCTTTTGCTTTCTCCAGTTCTTCTCCTAATCTCTTTTCAGTATCCCGCAGCGATGCTGCTTCTTCAAAACGCTGGCTTTTTACAACTTTATTCTTTTCCTGTTTAATATCTTCGATTTTTTTTTCAAGATCAAGAATTTCCTGCGGCACATTAATATTTTTCAAATGCACCCTGGCTCCAACTTCATCCAATACATCAATTGCCTTGTCGGGTAACAATCTGTCTGTCATATAGCGATCACTCAACTTTACACAGGCATTGATGGCTTCATCATCATAAGCTACGTTATGAAATTCTTCATACTTTGATTTGATGTTCTGCAGTATCTGGATTGTTTCATCAATACTTGGAGGATCAATAATTACTTTTTGAAACCGACGATCCAATGCGCCATCTTTTTCAATGTACATTCTGTATTCATCTAAGGTTGAAGCGCCAATACATTGGAGCTCGCCTCTTGATAATGCAGGTTTAAAAATGTTGGAGGCATCTAATGAACCACTTGCACCCCCTGCCCCAACAATGGTATGAATTTCATCAATAAATAAAATCACATCCCTGTTTTTTTCAAGCTCATTCATAATTGCTTTCATACGCTCTTCAAACTGGCCACGATATTTTGTGCCGGCAACCAATGCCGCCAGATCAAGCGATACTACACGCTTGTCATATAATACCCTGGAAACCTTACGTTGAACAATACGCAGTGCCAAACCTTCAACAATGGCGGTTTTACCAACACCAGGTTCCCCAATTAAAATTGGATTGTTCTTTTTACGTCTTGATAAGATTTGCGATACACGCTCAATCTCTATTTCACGGCCAACAATGGGATCAAGTGATCCGTTTTCTGCTAAACGTGTAATATCTCTTCCGAAATTATCCAATACAGGTGTTTTACTTTTTGCACCTGCGGGTTGTTTTGATCTTGGCTGGGAATATTTTGATTTTTCATCATCAAATTCTTCTTCACCCGGATCGTCATATTCAGCTCTTGGTTCATTTGATTTAACCATACCTAATTCATTTCTGAAAATGTCATAATCAATTTCAAACTGATTTAAAATTTGTGTTGCAATATTTTCCTTGTTCTTTAATATTGATAACATGAGATGCTCCGTTTCAACCTGGGGGCTTTTTAAAGCCTTTGCCTCCAATACCGTAACACGAATAACCTTCTCCGCCTGTTTGGTCAATGGCAGGCTATTGATATTGGCAATATTTTTTCCGGTTTTATCTTTTACTGCGAGTTCAATTTCCTTTCGTAATTCGTACAGGTCAACGTTAAGATTTTTTAAGATTTTAATGGCCGTGTTTTCTCCTTCCCTGATCATCCCCAATACGAGATGTTCAGTTCCTATAAAATCATTTCCAAGCCTCAATGCTTCCTCCCTGCTGAACGAAATGATTTCTTTTACTTGTGTTGAAAAATTATGATCCATGGGGATATTCGGTTTTTACAATTATAACGAATAAATTTGACTGTAATTAGCTATAAGTTACACACTATCTGTTAATAAAACTATGAATGTCAAAATTGATACCAAGGAGAAATTCCATGTCATTACCCCGGTGGACAGCTCGCTTACTGAAAATATGACAGAAGAATTCAGCCAATTGTTGCTTTCCTGCCTGAAAAAAGATATAAACAATGTAATCCTGAACTTGAAAGAAGTAGATTCAATTGATGAACAGGTAGCAGATTGTATTATTAATGTTCAACAGTTGTTTTATGATCAACAGTGCTCCTTTGTGATTTGTGAATTAAAACCTGAAGTAGAAAGCTTCTTTGATCAAAAAGATATGCTTGATCTGATCAATTACACGCCTACTGAAAGTGAGGCATGGGATATTGTGCAGATGGAAGAGATAGAAAGAGAATTGTTTGATGAAGAGTAATTTTAAAAGATGGATGATTACACAAACTCAGTTAATTTTATCTTCACACAAACCTATATTCAATTTTTCATACATGCTGGCTGTAACAATTCTTGGAAATAATTCTGCCATTCCCGCTTTTGGACGACACCCGACCTCACAAATCATTACCACACAGGATGAGTTACTGATGTTTGATTGTGGTGAAGGAACCCAGATACAGATTTTAAACTATCGGATTAAGCGAAGCCGCATCAATCATATTTTTATTTCGCATTTACATGGCGATCATTATTTTGGTTTAATTGGTCTTCTTAACAGTTTTGCTTTATTGGGTCGTATTCAACCACTGCATGTTTACGGGCCTGCTGCTTTACTGGAAATTCTCCAATTGCAATTAAAATATGCCAGTACCACCCTGCCTTATAAGTTTACATTTCACCCTGTTGAGAAACCAGGCTTGCTGCTTGATGCCAGACATTATTCCGTTGAATGTTTTGAAACAAAGCACAGGATTCAATGCTGGGGATTTGTGGTAAGAGAAAAAAGAAACATGAGGAAAATTAATATTGAGAAGATCAGGGCTTATGATATACATGCATCCCATTTCATAAAACTGCAGAATGGAGAAGATTTTGTAAGCCCCGATGGAACATTGATTAAAAATGAAATGCTTACAGATGAAAATACAAAGGCAAAGAGTTATGCTTTTTGTGCTGATACAATTTATGACGAATCAA
>JAYUTS010000342.1:0-11608 GCA_043754995.1 Chitinophagaceae bacterium | reverse complement strand
ATCCCATATCAGCGTTCGAACAAATTCATCTGCACAAGATCGAACCGTTTACATTAGTCATCCGTGATCATCAATACCTCATTGAAGCAAGATGGGATGGCCATGAAAAAGCCATCAGCGAGCTCAATCCGCAACAACCGGCTATCTGGTCGTCCGTTACTTTATATACAGATGAAGTCATTAAAAAAAGAGAACATTGGTTTAAAACCTTCATCCATAATCATGTTGTGTTCAATGAAAATAATATTCTTAACTTTCACCGGTTTGCAGGCGATGGCGATCAAACCAATGATGTACTCATGAACAGACACAATGAGTATTTAACGGTTAGTATTACTTCCCTGCAACAGCAACATCAACTTTCAAAATTGTACTATTATGATCTGCTTTCAAATGAAACATTTGTACAGGAAGCCGATCATTCAGTTCCGGTAACCATACTTCATGAATCTGCATAAACTCTTTAGTCATCATCCATTTTTTATTCGGCTGTTTAATTGGGAGTACTGGAGCTTTGATACCATTTACGGAATTCTTTATCCTTATTATGCATGGCTTGTTATAAAGGCAGGGTTTAAATATTTTTTTAGTGCCTCAAATCCCACTATTGCAAATGGAGGGTTTTTAATGGAAATGAAACAGGACATCTATCCACTCATTCCATCACAATATTATCCTGCTTTCTTTTTTGTAAAAGCCTTTACCCCATTTCATATCATTGAACAGCAAATAAAACAGCATCAGTTTGTTTATCCATTCATTGCCAAACCTGCTATCGGTATGCAGGGTAAAGCTGTAAAGAAGATACTGAATGAAGAAGAGTTAAAACAGTATGCATCCGTTTGCACGGTTGATTTTTTAGTGCAGCAATTATCACCGTATCAAAAAGAAGTGGGTATTTTTTATTATCGTTTTCCTGATGCTGATCATGGTAGTATTTCCGGCATTGTTGCTAAAGAACCAATGAAAGTAACGGGTGATGGCGTTTCAACATTATACTTGCTTATTTGCCAACAGCCAAGATATATTTTACAGATGAATGAGCTGCATCAAATGCATGGAGCGGGGTTACAAAAAGTTTTGGCAAAGGGCGAAGAAATGATCCTTGCTCCTTACGGCAATCATGCAAGAGGGTCGAAGTTTTTAGACTGGACAAATAAAACAGATGAGGCCCTCATTAATAGTATAGATTTTGTTTGCAGGCAGATTCAAGGTTTTTATTTCGGCCGCCTTGATATCATGTATGATAACTGGAATGATTTAAGAAACGGTACAAATTTTCACATCATTGAACTCAATGGCGCAGGAAGCGACCCAACACATATGTATGATCCAAAACATTCCATCTTTTTTGCATGGAAAGAAATTGTGAAACATTGGATCATCCTTTACAGCATCAGCAAGCAAAATCATGCAAAGGGTCATGCATATATGAGTTTGAAAGATGGGCAGAAAATGTTCAGGATGAATAAACTGCTTGTTAAGGAATTGGATGCAATGGCCAAAAAATTATAATCTTTCTTTTTTACCGCAAGCCTTTATATTTGTTTTATGCCGCAGGTACTTAAAATTTTAATGTGGGGCTTTATCATCAGTTTTTTAGGCTCTCTACCTTTAGGAACACTCAATATTGCAGCCATGCAAATTGGCATCATTGATGGCATTTCACCGGCACTATGGTTTTCACTCGGTTCACTTTCAGCAGAAATTATTTATGTACGATTATCGCTTGTGGCCATGGATTGGGTACGTAAACAGGAAAAATTGTTGAAGGCTTTGGAATGGATGACGGTAGTGATTGTATTTGCATTGGCTGCTTCCAGTTTTTGGGCTGCAGCAAACCCATCGGCCGAAGACAGTAATATACTTCTATCTAATACCATGCATCGTGGATTGCTTGGTTTTACCATGAGCCTTATTAATCCTGTGCAAATTCCGTTTTGGTTTGGATGGAGTACAGTTTTGTTTACCAAAAACATTCTGCGACCCGGTGTGTGGAATTACAACTCTTATATTGTTGGCATTGCCATTGGAACTTTCAGTGGTAATTGTGTTTTTATCTTTGGCGGAAGATTATTAGTAGATCGCTTAAATGCCAGTCAGCATTTATTAAACTGGATCATTGGCGGCGTTTTTTTATTGACCGGGTTATTTCAGATGTACCGCATTTTCAAACACAAAGATGCAGTTCATCAGTTAGAACATCCTGAAGAAGTAACAGGCGGGTTGGAAAAAAATATTCATTGATGAAGTGAGATGATTGCTGCAAACTATCTCATGTGTAGTACCAAAGTTCAATATGCATTCAAGAGGTTACAACTAAAAACTAAAAAACTAAAAAACTACAAACTCTAAACTTCTTCCACCCATTTATCTCTTTCATCGGGGCTCAATTTCCAGGGTGCAAAGTTATTTTCAATATTGCTGAACATCGCATTCCATTCGCCGGGTGCGTTACTGTCTTCCATAATTAAGGATCTTCTTAATTCTAAAATAATACTGAGGGGGTTGATACTTACCGGGCATTCCTGCACACATGCATTACAGGTAGTACATGCACGTAATTCTTCAACGGTAATATAATTGTTGAGTAAAGTCTTACCATCATCAACAAATTTTTTGTTTGCGTTGATGTTGCGTCCCACTTCTTCCAAACGGTCACGGGTATCCATCATAATTTTCCTGGGGCTCAATAATTTTCCAGTTGCATTGGCAGGGCATGCTGCTGAGCAGCGGCCGCATTCGGTACAACTATATGCATCCAGCAAACTTTTCCAGCTCAAATCCATCACATCCTTTGCACCAAATTTTCCCGGGGCAGAAGCATTGGCAGGAGCAAGTTCGGGCTGCATCATATACTTCACTTCATTTTGAACAGAAACCATATTTTCCATCACACCCGTTTTGGTTAACCTCGCATACCAGGCATTGGGAAATGCCAATAGTATATGCAGGTGTTTACTCCATGGCAGATAGTTTAAAAAAGCAAGGATGCCCAATATATGCAACCACCATGCACTGCGTTCAATAGCAATGAGTGTTGGGTTTGATAAACCAGTAAGAGAAGGAGCAAGTAAGCCTGATAGAATGAAATTACCTGTTTCGTGATAATGTTCTGCAGCATTTAATTGTAAGGCTCTGTCTGCAGAGTTCATCAGTAAGAATAAACTCATCAATACAATTTCTGTTATTAAGATATTATTGGCGTCACTTCGGGGCCAGCCATTGAGGTCTTTGCTGATGAAACGTTTTAAGTGAAGGATGTTTCTGCGGATTAAAAAAATAACGCAGGAAGCTAATACAAGGAAAGCCAGTATTTCAAAAGAGTTAATCAGGAAAGTATAGAAACTGCCAAGTAAAGGAAGGAACAAACGGTGCGTACCGAATAGCCCGTCCAAAACAATTTCAAATACTTCAATATTAATGATTACAAAACCAACATAAACAAATAAATGCAGGATAGCCACCATCGGGTTCCTGAACATTTTTTGTTGACCGAAGGCCAGCAGCAACATGTTTTTCCAGCGTTGAGTTGAGTTATCAGTCAGGGTTTCATCTACACCCAGTAAAATATTACGACGGATTTCATTAGCCTTTTTACGAAAGAACCAAATAGCTCCCCCAAGGCAAATAGCAAATAAAACCTGCTGAACAAGCTGCATACAATTTCTTTTGTATTGCTAAGATAAGAACTAACAGTTGAGGTTTGCCTGCTTGTTTAAGTTATAAAAAACCATTAGTGCTGATGAATAGTGGTTGGATGATTGCTATATAATCTGCATCTTTACTGCATCACTTATACTGCATCCTTCAAAGTAGTTTTTAATATGGAAAAGAAATATATTTTGGATAAAGAAACAACAGCCCGGAAATTAAAACGTCTTGCTTTTGAAATAGCCGAACGGAATTATAATGAACAGCAAATGTTTTTTGCAGGTATCCGGCAGAGCGGGTTAACGGTTGCCACACTGCTGGCAAAAGAAGTGATGGACATCAGCAATATTCATGTGGAGTTGGTTGAAGTAACGCTGGATAAAAAATATCCTGTAGAAGTTTTTTTCGACAGGAAAATCGGGTTTAATAATCAATCCATCCTGCTCATTGATGATGTTGCAAATAGTGGTAAAACCATGTTGTATGCACTGAAACCTTTTTTAAATTTTCAACCAAAAAAAATTCAAACCTTGGTGTTGGTTGAACGCACACATAAAACCTTTCCTATTCAACCCGATTATGTAGGGCTGTCAGTTGCTACAACGCTTGAAGAACATATTTATGTAGAACAGGAGGGGGAAGAAATTATTGGCGCTTACTTAATTTAATTTTATTTCAAACAGTTTCGACCAGTTTTTTCCGGTGATGAATAAGTGATTGCTGCTGCTGTCCCATGCAATGCCGTTCAACACTTTATCGGAATCATCATCACCAGCAAGTTCAGGATACATTTTTTTAAACTCACTCATATCAATTATTCCAACAACATTGCCGGTTGCCGGATCAATCTTCAGTATTTCATCTTTCTGCCACACATTGGAATAAATAAAGCCATTGATAAATTCAAGTTCATTAATATTATTTCTTAAGCCATTATTATCCTGTACGCTTAATCGTTTTACTTCTTTAAAACTAACAGGGTCCCAATAAAAAAGATTACTGCTGCCATCACTCATAATAAGATGAGTGCCATCATTTGTAAGCCCCCAGCCTTCGGTATTAAACACAAACTCTTTCAACAATTTAAAATCAGAAAGATGATATACAAATCCTCTTTTTTCCTGGTAGGTGATTTGATAAATTTTATCGCCTAAGATAGTAATACCCTCACCAAAAACTGCTCCCGGGATAGCATATTCTTTCAAAATTTTTCCGGTAGCATAATCAACTTTTCGCAATTTTGAATAACCGGGCTTTCGGTCAGGATTCCCCGTTCCTTCATATAAATAACCTTGTACAAATTGCAGGCCTTGTGTAAAAGCAGTTGTATCATGCGGATATACTTTTAGCAAACTGTAACTCAGTTTTACCGGTGCTGCAATTGTTGCAACCGGGTTATCCCCGTTCCGTTCCGGGTCATTATTACAGGCAATCAAAACAAAAGAAAACAGTAAACCGCAAATAAACTTCATATATAAAAGATTGGGTCAAAAATAAGGAAAAGGCACCCAGGGCAATGTGAAAGAGATGTGAACTGTTTTCAATCAATTAAAACTGGCAGGATTTTTATACCATAAACATCAATCAAACGTTTCAGAACTATGCACATCCCGGCAATCCTTGCAAAGACTTTCTTCATGAGTTTGTTTTCTTTTGCTGTGTTAGGGGTAGCAGCTCAAAAAAAAAAGAAGACGGAACAGGACCATGAGCAGTTCTTTCGTTTGGGCGCAATTGCTGCGGCCAACATAAATAGCATTGATGGCAAATCATTCTCGAAAGATTACAGGTTCAATTATCAGCTCGGAGCTTTTATTTTAATCAATCCAATTACAAGGATTGGCATTCAGCCCGAGGTTCATTTTGCACAAAGCACCTCCACTTATTCTGATGATGCCGGGCAGATTTATGATGACCTACGTAGTGGCAGCAACCAGGTTAAAGCCCGTTTAGATGTAATAAAAGTGATTGGACTGGTGAATGTGGATATCGGCTCTTCTCAACGGGTGAAATGGCAAATCGGTCCGCAATGGAGTATGATCATTAATCAAAACACAGGTATACAAGGTAATAGTAATGAAATATTTAAAAAAGGCGATTTCTCAGCCGTAACAGGCATCTGGATACAACTTCCATTTGTTTTTATTGGGGCCAGGTATGAACATGGGTTCTCCAACCTCAATAACATTGACAACCGTGATACATGGCGCAGCCGTGCCTTTCAGGTAATGGCAGGCGTTACCTTTTAGATAATACATGAAGGCAAAATTTTTTCTTTTTTTCTAAACACTTGCAAATTAAAAAAAAATGCTTTAGGTTTAATCCCCAGTTATCCCTTGATCATCTTCATCCGCATCTGATCGTTAACTCTTAATCTCTACCCCCACTGAAACGTTTTAGCTGCCAATAATCCTTTACGTATAAGTATTTACCTGCTTTTTGAAATAATTTTTCAAAAGGAGTTCCAAGCATTCTTTAGCATTTAATGCTAAGGATGAATGTTTATTTATAATAAACATACTGGCCACTGTCTTTAAAATCATATCTGCCTTAATCTCCAATTATAACCTGTGTCTGCCTATTATGATTTATTACCAAATAAAAATTCGCAAGATGAGTAAACTTTTAAGCGCCCTTTCTTCTAAAGGCGAAAAAATGAAAGACTTCAGGAATTGGATCTCCCGAAAGATGCTATTCCTGTTTTTCTTTGCAACCCCATTTAATCCTTCAGGATTGTTAGCCCAAACAATTACAGTTGATGGTAACCCAATTGATTGGGCGTCCGGAAATTTTAATTTATTTGCAACTAAAAAGTATGTAGCAGATCCAAAAGGAAACGGGGTTGTCGACAACCAGTTTACGGAAGGGTCAAAGGACTTTTTGCTTGCTGCTGACCTGGCATGGGTTATCGGTCAAACAAAGGCAAAAAATGATATTGCCAATGCTGCGGCAGTTATTAAAGATGGCATCCTGTATTTTGCAGGAGACAGAACCTCCAATAATGGCGATGCCCAGATTGGTTTCTGGCTTTATTTAAATGGTACGGGTCCGGTTACGCAAAGTAACGGTACACGGAATTTTGCTCCCCCGCATGTTGATGGGGACGTTCTTATGCTGGCCGATTTTACCGGTGGTGGCAGAAACGGAACTGTAACGATTTATCAATGGTATACCGGAGCTAACCCCCTGCCGGCAGGTACTTCAATTGTTCCTAATACAAATGGAAATTTAAGAACCTCAACCTTAACCGGTACGGTTGCTGAAAACAATGACACACAATATCCTATTCCATTAGGTTGGGACTTTATAAATCCTATTTACGATTATAATGAGTTTTATGAAGGACAGGTTAGTCTTACTGGATTAGGTTTAAATCCTGCTCAGTTATGCCTGGCCAGTTTCCTTCTTGAAACAAGATCATCACAATCAATCACAGCTTCTCTTGATGATTTTGCACATGGCTCTTTCAATATTACTCCTCCACCATTGGTGTTAACCGGAAGTATTTTCTGTGCTTCCGCACCAAACACAGGAACTATTACATCAATAACTTCTCAGGATGGTGGCAGTTACCAATTGTACAATGGTGCCAACCAACCCGTACAGGGAATTAAAACGGGTACAGGTTCAGGTTTAACCTGGTCAGATCTTCCAGCAGGTAATGGATACTATGTTGTGGGTATTGGTTCTTTACCAATATGTACTTCAACGAGTAACATAATAGATATAACATCACAACCAGCAACAACTGCAACTGATCTTACCGGAGCAACCAGATGCGTAAGTGGAGCAGATGTAGTGTTTACTACAACAGCCGGTGGAACCGGACCGTTCACATATGTATGGAAGAAAGACAACGTAGTGATTGTGGGTGCCAGCACCAACAGTTATACAGTTGCAGGCCCGATCACATTAGCACAGGCCGGAACATATAGTGTAGAAGTAACAGGCACATGCGGTACAGTAACGAAGAGTGCTGTATTAACCGTGAATGCAAATCCAGTGGTTGCCGACCAATCAGTATGCGTTGGCAGTACAGTGGATATGGGTCCTGACGGTACATGGTCAAGCAGTAACACAGCAGTTGCAACAATCAATGCGACAACTGGTGTTGTAACAGGGGTAGCTCCCGGTACATCCACCATCACGTATACAAATGCGAATGGTTGTACTGATCAGGCGATCGTTACGGTGAATGCAAATCCGGAATGTTCAATTACAGGCGGACCAACTGGTGGCGGCGGACTTTGTGTATCACAAAGTGGATTGCCACAGCCAACATATATATATAGTGGCCCTGCCGGTATGAGTTCTTATAGCTGGTCAATTTCAGGGCCTGGTGTTATTGAGGGTTCTACTACAAACCAAACAGTTGTTGTGAAACCAACAGCTGGAGGAACAATTGTGTTATCACTCCAAATTACCAATGAGAATAATTGCACAAGCAATTGTTCGAAGGATATCCCGGTAATTGGACAAGGACCTTGTTTAATCACAGGACCTGATAAAGTATGCGCATCTTCTGTAGGTAATGTATATGACGGAGGAGCGGGAGCAGTTGCTTATAGCTGGACAATTGAAGGGAATGGAACAATTGTAGGTTCAAGTACAAACCAAACAGTAACTGTTACAGCAGGTGCTGTTGGAACATATAAATTGACACTTCAGTTAACCAATCCTAACCTTTGTGTAAGTATTTGTGAATTTGAAGTAACAGTAGAAGCATGTGGTGGATATTGTACTTATACACAAGGTAAGTATAGTAATACGAGCCCTGCATGTGATGGTGATGGTGTTAATGGAAATGGCCCTGCCCTGACATATCAAACAGTACTTGATATGATCAAAGCAATGTTAGGTGTTGGTGGCGTTCCTAATCCATTGGTAATTGGCGGTAATGGTAAGTTTGTTACAATACCGGCAACTGCAAGCGGAGCTACATTGCTGCATGCTTCAATGCCTGGTGGCGGTACAGCGACAGAATTGTTTGGAAGCTGTACAGTTGACAATGTTCCAAGTCTGCCAGCTTGTTGGACTCCTGCTGCAAATAAAGATGCAGTCACTTATATTACAAAATTAGGAAGGATCAACAATGTGTTGTTGTCACAAACAATCACATTAGGATTAAACATGAGAGTTAGTTCCGGATTATCCAATTTTGCAATACAGGCAGGTACATTTGCAACTGCTGGCCGAAACGGCGGTTGTGGATCAACAGTACCATTAGTAAGGAGTTGTTATTACAATGAATTACTGCAGTTGGTGGTAGTTAATGAATACACTTACAAAACAATTCCTGCGAGCGTTATCACTGCTCTTAACAACAAAGGATATCCTCACACAGTTGGTGGATTGTACCAATTGGCGAACGATGCCTTAGGTAATGTTGATGGAACAATAGATTATGAAGGTGGTGCTAAGTTGTCCAATATCAATGATGCAGTATCCAGGATTAATGAAGGATTTGATGAGTGCAGAATTTTTGTAGGATGGGATGTAGCTCCTTGTACAGCACCAGTATTACCTAGCAGGATTATCACTGGCGCACCAGGTGTGGTTGATGGCACTACTGTAACAGCCGGATCAACTGGTAAGCTCAATGTTACAACGTATCCAAATCCGTTCAATGATCAATTAAACTTCCGCTTTGTTTCACCAGTAAGTGGCAAAGCAACCCTGGAGGTGTTTAACGTCTACGGACAGAGGTTGTCAATTGTATTTGACGGAGAGGTAAAAGCTGGTATTCAGAATTTTGTGAAGTTCCATAGAGAAATACCAGTTAATGGAATGATCATCTATAAACTGACAGTAGGAGGTCAGGTATTAACAGGAAAAGTTCAGTCATTACATTAAAAATTGAATCTAAAAGAGGCAATTATTCTAAGAAGGGAGGAAACTCCCTTCTTTTTTTTTAAAAAAGAATCTAATCTTTTTGGTGAATATTTCACCAACCCATACCTTTGCGCTCCCAATTCAAATTTGGGGAAGATCTTATGGCTCAACGTATCAGAATCAAATTGCAATCTTACGATCATAATCTGGTCGATAAATCTGCAGAAAAAATCGTGAAAACGGTTCGCAGCACAGGTGCTGTTGTTACAGGACCTATTCCTTTACCTACACGTAAAAGAATCTTCACTGTTTTGCGTTCGCCGCACGTTAACAAAAAGAGCCGTGAGCAATTTCAATTGTGCACGCACAAGCGTTTGCTGGATATTTATACCAGCAGCAGCCGCACAGTTGATGCTCTGAGTAAGTTAGACTTACCAAGTGGTGTTGATGTAGAAATTAAAGCATGATGATTGCCCGTTTAACGGACCACTCATCTTAGTTCTTATAAATAGTAATCATTTCACCTCTCAATACAAATTTCATTATTTGTAAAAAAGAGCTCTGAATTTTCAAAACATTCTTATCGGCCAACAGGCAGGTGAGGAACATATAAACTAGCCCTTCGTGGTTAGTTTACCATCGGTACTTCCGATCCAAAGTGGAAAAAAGGAAAAGGTCGATGGTAAACGGGGATTGAATGACGCAGCCAGCGTCATGTCTCAACAACCTTACAGGGCATAAACTGTAAACAAATGAAAGGTATTATTGGCAAGAAAATTGGCATGACCAGTATCTTCAGTCCCGATGGTAAGCAAACAAGCTGTACCATTATTGAAGCCGGCCCCTGTGTTGTTACACAGGTTAAAACACAAGACGCTGACGGATACAGCGCACTTCAATTAGCTTTTGGCGACAAGAAAGAAAAGAACACAAATTCTGCACAAAAAAATCACTTCGCCAAAGCAAACACTTCTCCCAAGAAATTTGTAAAAGAATTCCGCAATTATTCTCTCGAAAAAAATATTGGTGAAACAATTACAACCGACATTTTCGCTGAAGGCGATAACGTTGAAGTAGTTGGTACTACAAAAGGAAAAGGGTTCCAGGGTGTAGTTAAACGTCATGGCTTCCATGGTGTGGGTGGTCAATCACATGGTCAGCATGATCGTTCACGTGCCCCGGGTTCTCTTGGTAACTCTTCTGATGCTGCCCGTGTAATGAAGGGTATGAAAATGGCTGGCCGTATGGGCGCAGACAGGGTGAAAGTAAAAGGATTGAAGGTGTTGAAAATTTTTCCTGAAAAGAATTACATCCTTGTGAGTGGTTCCGTACCGGGTTATAACGGTTCAATCGTATTCATCCAGAAGTAAACAAACTAATTCAAGAAGTCATGCAAGTAGACGTTTTAAATAAATCAGGAAAAGCAACAGGTCGTACGATCGAATTACCGGAAGAAATTTTTGGTATCGAACCAAATGACCATGTGATTTATCTCGCAGTGAAACAATACCAGGCAGCACAACGCCAGGGTACTCATAAAGTGAAAACCCGTGCTGAAGTAAAGGGTTCAAGCCGTAAACTTCACCGCCAGAAAGGTACCGGTGGTTCACGTAAGGGTAATATTCGTAACCCTTTATATAAAGGTGGTGGTACTATTTTCGGACCAAAACCACACGGTTATGATTTTAAACTCAACCGTAAAGTAAAAGACCTGGCTAAAATGAGCGCACTTTCTTACAAAGCCAAAGAAAATGCAATTGTTATAGTTGAAGACTTCAACATGGATGCTCCTAAAACAAAGGAATTTTTGAGTGTGTTAAGCAACCTCAATGTGGCCGGTAAAAAAGCATTGTTTGTTATTACTGATTATAACGATAATATTTCCCGCAGTCTTCGCAATGTACCTTCTGTTGTTGGTTCTTTGCTGGCTGATGTAAATACATACGATCTCATCAATAGTGATGTGCTTGTATTAACTGAAAGTGCAGCTAAGATCTTCAGCGAAGAAGAAGAAACAGTTGCATAATTGATCATTGAACTGAATAAACAACGTCCACATGAGACAGATTGAAATATTAATTAAGCCGATTGTTTCTGAAAAAAGCAATCGTTTAACGGAAAAAAG
>JAYUTS010000341.1:0-2231 GCA_043754995.1 Chitinophagaceae bacterium | reverse complement strand
GGAATACAGGAGGCCTGCGGGATACTGTTAAAGATATTGGTGAAAAAGATGGCTATGGATTAGTATTTACAAATGCAGTTGTTGGTGATATTTGCAATGCAGTATGGCGGGCCTGTAATATGTACAACAACAAAAAACAATTTAACACAGCCAGAGAATATATGATGCAGCTTGATTTCAGTTGGGAGAGCAGTGTCCAAAAGTATATTGATCTCTATAAAAGTTTACAGTAATTATCATCACACTCGTCAACGTATAAATTTATTTTATGAGTAAGTCAGCAGCAAAAAGCACATTAGCAGTTATTCTTGGTGGCGGTGCAGGCACCCGTTTGTATCCATTAACTGCAAGCCGTAGTAAACCCGCCGTTCCTATTGCAGGTAAATACCGGTTGGTTGATATTCCTATTTCCAATTGCATCAATGCCGGCATTAACCGCATGTTTGTATTAACGCAGTTTAATTCCGCATCGCTCAATAAGCATATCAAGAATACTTATCACTTCAGCATGTTCAGCAATGCGTTTGTGGATATACTTGCTGCAGAACAAACACCTGATAACCCCGGATGGTACCAGGGTACAGCCGATGCGGTTCGCCAATGTCTGCGCCATGTTGAACAGCATGAAGCAGATTATGTATTGATTCTTTCAGGCGATCAGTTATACCAGATGGATTTTTTGAAAATGATTGATGATCATGTTGCACTGGGAGCCGATATTACTATTGCAACCATTCCGGTTGCTGAAAGGGATGCACCTGAGTTTGGTATTTTAAAAGCTGATGCAGATCATATGATCACTTCGTTCATTGAAAAACCAAAGAAAGAAATTTTGGGCGAATGGGTAAGTGACACAGGAAATGAAATGAGAAACTCGGGCAGGGTTTATCTCGCTTCCATGGGTATTTATATTTTCAATAAAAGATTACTCATTGATCTGTTGCAGGATGAATATAAAGAAGCTACTGATTTTGGGAAAGAGATCATGCCTAAATCCATTGAAAAGTATAAGGTCATCAGCCACCAATACGATGGTTACTGGACCGACATTGGAAATATTTATTCTTTCTTTGAAGCCAACCTTGCATTAACAGCAGAGATTCCTGATTTCAATTTGTTTGATAATGATAAACCCGTTTTTACAAGGGCACGGATGTTACCACCTGCAAAAATCAGTGGAACAACGTTAGAAAAAACCATCATTGCAGAAGGATCTATTATACTTGCAAGCAGGTTAGAGAACAGTGTAATCGGTATCCGCACAAGAATTGGGCATGGTACAACTGTTGTAAGCAGCTATATTATGGGAGGTGATTATTATGAAACATTAGAAGAAATGAATCATGCTGCAGAGCGTGGTATCCCCAAGATTGGAATTGGAGAACGATGCTATATTAAAAATGCCATCATTGATAAAAATTGCCGTATTGGAAATGATGTACGCATTAATGGAGGCGCTCATTTATCCAACACCGATCATTCGCTCTATACGGTGAAAGACGGAATTGTTGTTGTAAAGAAAGGGGCCATTTTGCCCGACGGATTTGTGATTTAAGACCCCAACCCTGAGGGGCTCTTCATTGTACATTTAATATTTATCTGCATCTCAACAGGAAGAAATGCATACAAACAATTGATATGGCTGCAGGTTCCAACATTCCCTCAAATCATTCAACTGCTGTTCCTCAAAAAAAACTCAGCTTCCGTGAAATATGGAATATGAGTTTTGGTTTTTTTGGAATTCAATTCGGGTTTGAACTACAGAATTCAAATGTGAGCAGAATTTTTGAAACGCTTGGTGCCAATAAAGACGAAATTCCTCTATTATGGATTGCTGCACCGGTAACAGGTTTATTAGTGCAACCCATCATTGGTTATTTAAGTGATCGTACATGGCATCCTTACTGGGGAAGAAGAAGACCTTTCTTTTTTATTGGTGCTGTTTTAGCAACCTTGGCTTTAATTGTAATGCCCAATTCATCAACTTTATGGATTGCAGGCGGTATGTTGTGGATATTGGATGCTTCTATTAATATTTCCATGGAACCCTTCAGAGCTTTTGTTGGCGATAAGTTGCCACCAAAGCAAAGAACCACAGGCTTTGCCATGCAGAGTTTTTTTATTGGCATCGGTTCTGTTATTGCCGCTTTGTTGCCCTGGGTTTTTACAAACTGGTTCAATCTTAGTAATACAGCCCCGGCAGGCACCATTCCGCCATCTGTTAAGTGGGC
>JAYUTS010000340.1:0-2233 GCA_043754995.1 Chitinophagaceae bacterium | reverse complement strand
CTGGTTGAAAGCACATGGCAACTTTTGCGGAGAAAAAAAGCTGCAACCGGTGAGAAAGAAAATGTAGGTAAAATGTTCTTTACTCCCTACCTGCGGATTATACCCATGCATTTAATGATTCTGCTGCCCGGCTTTTTGGATATTGGCGTTTCTGTTGTTTTTCTTATCCTGAAAACAGTTGCAGATATCGGCATGTATATCGCCACATCGGGGTTACGTACACCCCGTGAACAGCTCTGATCTTTAATTTCGTAAACTTGCAAAAAAGAAAAAATGTCAACCGAAATAAAATGCCCCAACTGCGGTCATGAATTTGAACCAACCGACAGTATTCGTGAAGAAGTGCAGAAAGAGCTTCGAACCAAAATGACCGAATGGCAAAAAACACAGCAACAGAAATTTGATGTGCAGTTGCTGGAAGAAAAAGCCCGTACCCAACAGGAAACGGAAGAACGCATTCAAAAATCCATTACCTCCGATTTTGAAAATAAACTCCGTTTATTGGAACAGAATAACAGAGACAATGAAGAGAAATTAAAACTTGCCCGTGAAAAAGAACTCGATTTTTTAAAAAAGGAACAGGCCATCCTCTCAAAAGAAAAAGAACTCGATCTGCAATTGCAAAAGATGCTGCTGGAAGAAAGAAGTAAACTTTCTGAAATCATCAGAAAAGAAGAAGCCGATAAAATTGCACTCAAAGAAACTGGGTATCAATTAAAGAATAAAGAGCTGGAAGAAAAATTAGAAGCCCAGAAAAAATTAGTGGATGAAATGAAACGCAAATCAGAACAGGGTTCTATGCAAAGCCAGGGCGAAGCACAGGAACTGCTGTTAGAAGATTTACTGAGGCAATCATTTCCCTACGACAGCATTGTGGAAGTAGGCAAAGGAGTAAAAGGTGCCGATTGTATGTTGCTTGTTCGCAACAAATTTGGAGAAGAATGCGGCAAAATTATTTTTGAAAGCAAACGCACAAAAGATTTTTCTGATCAGTGGATTGAAAAACTAAAAGCTGATATGCGCAGCCAGGCGGCTGATGTAGCTGTAATTGTAACACAGGCCATGCCCAAAGACATGGATCGCTTTGGACTGAAAGATGCTGTATGGATCTGCAGTTTTACAGAAGTAAAAGCATTAACAACTGTTTTAAGAGACAGTATTGTTCGTATTGCACAGGCAACAAAGGGCCAGGAAAATAAAGGTGAAAAAGTACAGATGCTCTACGATTATTTAACCGGTAATGAATTTGGTGAACAATGGAAAGCTATTCGTGAAGGATTTATGAGTATGAAGATCTCCATACAAAGAGAGCGTGACGCCATGGAAAAATTATGGAAGCAGCGTGAAAAACAATTAGAGAAAGTATTACTGAATGCAGCTCATATACGTGGCTCGGTTGAAGGAATTGCGGGCACTGATGTAAATATTAATTTATTAGAGGGAAATGATTTGCTGACTGAAGAATAAAAACTATTTACTATAATAAAAAAAAGAAGCAATGCTTCTCTTTTTTTATGTAAAGTCTTCTCCATCAAAATCCTCATCATCATTTCCTCTGCTTGTATTGAGGTTGATGATGCTCCCCATCAAATCGCTGAACTCCACTCTTCCTTCAACTACTTTTTTGCTGATGAGTGAATAAGCTGATAACCCATGCAGCACAAACTCCATCAGCAAAGCCGCTTGCTTTTCATTAGCGCCTTTGAAATATTTTTTTACCAGCGGATACAAACCATCAACACTGTACAACTGCTGAATCTTGTCTTCATCTTTTAAATTCATCAACAAGCTTAACTGGTTGCCTTTATCAAACCAACCGGTAATAGATTTGTAAGGATTATCAGTTGACCCTTCTTGCTTTCTTTTTTTCAGTTGCTCAGGGTTGGGAAAGAATTGCAGAAACTGTGTGCGGATGGCTTTATCGAGCAAATGAAACGCAACCTGGTAAGGACCTTCCTGCTCTCCTTCATACACCAGTTCAATTTTTCCGGTGATGGATGGAATAATGCCGATGAGATCGCCCATCCACACTTGTGTATGTTTTTCTTTGTTTTGTATGGCACGCAACTCGGCTGTGCTTACTGCATTTTCAAATGCTGAAATGGTGAGCCTTGCACTAACTCCACTTTTCTTATCAACATACTCACTGCTTCTTGCTTCAAAGGCAACCTGCTCAATTAAACGTTTCATTATATCGCTTACATCAACTAATTTTTCCTGTTCAGCATGAATC
>JAYUTS010000339.1:0-2252 GCA_043754995.1 Chitinophagaceae bacterium | reverse complement strand
TTACTTCTTCCGGAGCCGATATGTTTGTAAGAACAGCAGGCTCAGTGAGCGTAACAGATTTTGTAACAATACAATTATTTGCATCTACTATGGAAATGGTATAAGTACCCGCCGCCAGGTTATTAAATTCATTACCTGTTTGCAGCACAGCATTGCCCAGTTTGTATTGATAAGGCCCGGTACCACCAGTTGCACTGATCATAATCTTTCCTGTTGAGCCACCGTTACAAAGAATATTAACGGTTGTTTCTGCAGAAGCAAGTACTGCAGGTTGATTAACTGTAATTGTTTTTTGATTACTGCAATTGTTTGCATCACGAACAGTAACCGTATAGGTTCCGGCAGCAAGGTTTGTAAATACATTGTTGCTTTGAAGTGTGCCTGTGTTTAATTGATACGTTAATGCACCCACACCGTTTGAAGCAGCAATTGTAATTGTTCCGTTACCTGCACCATTACATAAAACATTTTGAACCGTTTCGTTTATTCCTATCTGTAAAGGCTGAGTAACGGTAGCCGAAGCAACAGACGTACAACCAGCAGCATCGGTAACAGTGATGTTATAAGTGCCGGCAGTTAAGTTATTGAACACTCCTGTAGCCTGCGGACTTCCTCCGTTTAAACTATATTGAAAAGGAGGAGTACCACCACCGCTTGTATTTGCTTCTACAATGCCATTGTTGCCACCAAAACAAGTAACATGTTGACTGGTACTTGCGCTGCTGTTAAACGGATTTAAACAGTTGTTGAATTTATAATGCGCCACTCTTGTGCGCCAGTTGGTATTGGCTGTTCCATATAACCCGCTGAACCAGAAATTTTCATCAGTGGCAGGATCAATAGATAAATGCTGATAGTCGCCCCAACGATTGGAAGTAGAGCGGTTGGTGCCTGTTGCGATTTCTGTTTCAGGTTCTGTCATTTGTCCTAAGGGGTCGGAGACTTTTCTTCCTGTAATTCTCAACGAAGGAAATTTGGTAGAAGAAGAAACACAATACGCCATGGAAATATTACCATGTTTATCCTGTGCAATGCTTCCCATCCATCTGTTCAACCCATCGGCAGGCGCATAGGTTCCTTCCTGGTATTTGAACCATGCGGCACCCGATCTTCTTAATTCGGTCCAGCGAATACCGCCGAGATTTGAACCACTCACATCGGTTACCCAGTTCATCACCATACTTTCATATCCTGCAAATTTTCTGTATTGAACACGGTACATCAATACTTCACGAAGCGGATCAAGTGTAGTGGTGGTGCCGGGTTGAGGAAAACAGTTAAAGGAAGTAAGACCACAAAGATCACTATCAAATTCTGCAACGCCAATACTGATGGGCCCTGTCATAACAGATGAGGCGGGAGTTGTAAAGTTGATATTGAGTGTCCAGTAATCAATCCAGTCCTGAGTATTATCAGGAGTGCCTGCTCCAATTCTTTCATCATCCCTGTGTCTTAGTATTAAAGGGAGCGATGAAGCATCGGGCGCAAGCGGTCCGTCAACATCAGCAGGTGTTGTTGCCTGGAAACCAAACCCACTCACCCGGGGAGTAAAAAACAATTGTGCAGTAATAGGGTTTCCTGCAATCATGTCTGCTTTGTTCATGACATAAACATTACGAACAGAACTTTGATTACTGGTAACAATCAGTTTATCATTCCAGATGGCATATTTTGGATAATCTGGTAACGAACCCGTTGCAATCTGGTATTGAAAATATGTACCGATTGGATTGGAAGTTTGTGAAACATAAATACGTAAAGTCGTGTTCGACATTTCAGAAATAAACCAACGATTACTTTGTTCATCATATAAAATGATCGGATCGCCAATGCCTGCTCCCAATGTTCCAAGGCTTTGAAATGTAATATTTCCCTGTATCAGTGTACCAGCCTTATCATAAACAGCTAATAAAGTTGATCCTCCATTGGTTGAAGTAACATAACGGTCCAAACCTGCATCACCACTGGGATCGGGAGGATTTACATTCGTATAACTAAAAGCATCAAACTGTCCGAGAACAGTTACCTGGTTAACAGAACGCTGTGTGTAATTTTTTTGTACAACAGGATCTTTATCAAAGGCCGGAGCTTTTTTTCTGAACCTAACAGTATCTCTTCCTTTTATATCGTCTCTGTCTTTTTCAGGCTTGGAGTTTAAAAACGCTTCTTCTTCAGGAGTAATAACACGGGTTGTAACAATAGTGGGCGAAACTCTTGGTAGCAAGATGGCCTTTGATGTTTTTGGAATTCCT